>CBIHLW010000618.1:0-1504 GCA_966210755.1 uncultured bacterium | reverse complement strand
CATTAACTCATTAACAGATTTATTGATCATAAAAATGAAGGATAGTGCTGTTAATGTTTTTTCGGATAAGCATGATACTCCAAGGATCTTTTTGAAGGATCATTCTTTCGGGTATCTTTTTAACTACTGTATTTACCCAATCTGGGATTATGGGAAAAAGGATCGTTTTATTATCATGGCATTAAAACGGGCTATGGAGTATTTGCGGAACGCTGATAATGATCGCCTCTATGTAACCATCATCAAAGAATTTGAATCAGTACTGGAAAGGGAGAAAATGGTAGTTGAATGAAAGATATTGTAAATGAAACACCCGGATTTCAATTAAATTCTTCCTGTACAACGAACCTAAATCTAATTGGTCCATTGTCATTGAGACGAATTCATAATGAATATATGATCTTTCAGTCTTCCCTTGACGAGAAACGATCAATACAGGAGATGCAGTAGCATGTCCTTACATTGAATTCACTGGACAGGCCTGCTCTCGTTATTCATTGACAATCATTTGTCGTCTGTTGACAGCTATTTGTTTGAAAACCGGAAAGAAATATGCTTGTGTATTATTTTAAGAATTGATCTCTCCTGTATGTTGATTTTTGGTATATGGTTTTGGTAAAGAGTAGGAAAGGGAAGGATATGGATATGGAATCGCTCCCCGCATCCGCTCTTATTTCTTCACCCCCGCTCTTTTATTCAACTCCTCCACCGGCATCCAGTTAAACCTGCCCACCTGTTCCTTGCCTTTATAAGTGATCACCTTCAGCATTACCGCATCCTTAGGTGGTGTGATGGCAGTGCTGTACTTAGGATAAAAACGGTCAGGATATGAATTGTCCCAGCTATAATAAATATCCAGGCCTTCCACCTCCGTGCTGAGTGCTACCAACGCCTGGTTGTCTTTTGTTTTGGTGACCTTAAATATGGGATCATAAACACTGGGCGCATACTTGATCCCGGCTTCATCGAACCTGGTGAAGTGCGCCTCAACCTTATTGAAAAAATGATTCCAGTTCTTTTTTTCCCTGGGCGACCATACCGATTCTGCAATCGCGAATGCGCGGGGCCAGAGCATGTATTGCACGGTGCGCATGTTGTAGATCTGTTCCGTCCATAAATTGCCCTGGCCGCCCTTGATCATATTCGTTTGCACGGAGTCGGGCTGAGGATCGAATTCATAAGCCTTGCTCAAACGCAGCGAAGCATATATTCTTGTTTCAATTACAGGATCCGCCTGCATGTAATCAAGGTAGGCATAGGTAGTTGGACTCATCACCACTTCATGTCCCATCCTTGCCGCCTCAATACCGTTCTTCATTCCGCGCCAGCTCATCACCGCGGCACTGGGTGCCAGTCCGCCTTCCATGATCTCATCCCAGCCCATGAATTTTTTTCCTTTCGACAGCACGATCTTTTCCAGGCGTTTTTCAAAATAGCCCTGCACTTCCTGCATGGTCTTCAGGTTCTCGCGTTTCATAAGCGCTTTTATCTGTGTGTTCTTTTC
>CBIHLW010000617.1:0-1513 GCA_966210755.1 uncultured bacterium | reverse complement strand
GTCCAATACCGCCGCAGATGGCAGCAATAACCAGGAGTACTATAATTTCAGTTAGTGACATACAAAAAATTTTTCTAGCTGTTGCAATTTGAATGCCGCATTGAATTAGATTCACGCTTGTGTCAAATAAAACCAGGGCAGCATCTGCTGTTTCAACTGAAGGCCTTGTACCCTGAACTATTAACCAGCGCTTCTCTAAACGTCCCTTTCATCGAATGAAAGTTCAATTGAGGTCCGGTTCACCACTACCTTCCGCCATGAAATGGCTGCTGCTTCCAGCATTCTTTTGCTGGCAATGGAAACATCGGTACCTGCATATTTATCACTCAGGTAGATTACTTCCCTGATACCGGATTGTATAATGGCTTTGCTGCATTCATTGCAGGGAAATAAGGCTGTATAGATCCTGCAGCCTGTAAGGTCCATTCCAATATTATTAAGAATAGCATTCAGTTCCGCATGGCATACATAGGGATATTTTGTCTGAAGAAATTCTCCTGTCTTTTCCCAGGGGAAATCTTCATCCCTGCATCCCAATGGAAGTCCGTTGTAACCGGCTCCTACAATCTTATTCTGGCTGCTAACGATACAGGCGCCAACCTGTGTGCCCGGATCTTTACTGCGTCTGCCGCTAAGTAAGGCAACACCCATAAAATATTCATCCCAGGTAATGTAATCTGAACGTTTAGACATAAAGTATAGAGATCAAAATTAATTGTTCGAAAACATGCAAATTTAGAACGATGTTTTCAATCCGGGCTGAAGGGTTCTGTAGATTTCTGCAAGGTTGCTTCCCTTTTCATATATAATGATGCCAATGCATATCTGTTGTTGTCCCGCATTGCTTAATTCAAAAGCGATCCCCTGTTGCTTAGCTTCATAAATGGTAATATATCTTTTGTCCTGGTGCTGGTATCGCAGGGTTGGTTCAACATCATGAAATTGTTTTTTTATCTGTTCAAGTGAAGCATAAACATGAATATTGTCAGGAGTTGAGAACTCCTGTGACGTTGTTCTAATTAACCGGACAATTTTTTCATCCATTTTTTCATCCCTGTAACTGGTAAAAATGTTCAATTCAGTCTGGTTGTTATGTTCATCCCTTTTGCCCTTCCAGGTAAGCCATGCCTTTCCCATGGCTGCATCACTCAAAGCAGGAGGACCCAGCATCTCTTCCAGGTTGGCTGCGCTGGCACCAATGGTGATCTTTCCAATGGAAGTGCCAGGTACAATGCGCAGGTGTTTTTCGATCTGTACCGTGCTGTCTTTTTTATCCTGTAAAGAATCTGTTCTTTCTGAATCAGTGGTATGGTTTGTATGTTCTGCATCACTGCAGGAGAAGAACAGGAATAATAAGAATAAGTATCTCATTGTCTTATTGGTTTACATATCAAATAATCTTACCCTTTGCCTGCTGTCAACATGTATAGATCAATCAAAGATCTGAAACTAATTGTGCAAATATTTATGTCAACTTTAATTTGATTGGCTTATTAACAGATAAATCTATTGA
>CBIHLW010000616.1:0-1516 GCA_966210755.1 uncultured bacterium | reverse complement strand
GTTTCCAGTCAGGAAAAAAATATTTATATGCCGATGTTGTTACGTATTTACCGGCAGATACATAGGCCAATGCCAAACGTTTTGTTGACATCGTTCATCCGGAACTGGTGGTTTTTGTGAAATATGAATTCTGGTTTCATCATTTATCGGCACTGGCATTTCATCATGTTCCCGTGATACTGGTTTCATCGATCTTCAGGAGAAACCAGGTATTTTTTAAATGGTATGGAAAGTTTTACAGGCAGATCCTGTTTTTATTCAGGCAGCTATTTGTGCAGGATGAAGCTTCTTTTCAATTATTGAAAGAACATCAGATCCAACACGCTACTGTTAGCGGAGATACCAGGTTTGACAGGGTGGTGAAGATAGCCGGCCAGCAAGAACCATTGGAAAGTATAGACAGGTTTGCGGGAAGGAAAAAGATAATTGTTGCAGGAAGTACCTGGCCGGATGATGAAAAACTGCTTGCGCAATACCTGCACCCGGGCGTAAAGATCATTATGGCACCCCACGAGATCAATTCCTCGCATTTAGATTTCATAAAATCCATTTTCACCGGCGCTGTTTTGTATTCAGACCTGCATAATGAAGGATCAGAAAATGCAGAAGTATTGATCATTGATAATGTAGGGATGCTTTCAAGATTATATTCATCCGCTACCATTACTTATATAGGGGGAGGATTCAATAAAAGCGGGATCCACAATACACTTGAAGCAGCTGTATATGGAAAACCTGTACTATTCGGGCCCAATTACAGAAAATTCAGGGAAGCGAGAGAACTCATTACTGCCGGAGGGGCTTCCAGTATAAGCAATGCTGCAGAATTAAAAACAAAAATGGACCAGCTCTTAACTGATCCCGGTTATTTATTTAAATGCGGCAGGGCATCAAAAGAATATGTCATGAAAAATACGGGTGCTACCCAAACCGTAATGAATTATATTCAGGCAAAACGCCTTCTTACCAGGTGATAAAAATGTTGTACCGTTTCTTTACTGTCGTTCCATCCCAGCTTAAATTTCAGTTCCCTGTTAATCCAGTATTCAGCCTCGGATAAAATATGAAAACCATTTATCGTCTTGATGCTTCTTTCATACATGGCATCATCACCACGGAATAATTCATTTACAAAAGTAAAGCGGTCGTTGATGCCTATTCCTTTTCTGAGGTCTTTGATGGGTGTATCTTTTAAAGCATGCACCACTTCTTTCTTTTCTTCTTTTAACCTGTCGTTAAGCGATTCCTTTTTGTCCGAGATCAATTCATGAATTTCCCTGGGCTGGTGTTGTACAAGCGTAGGTGTTTCAACTGCCGTATTGAATGCAGGATTGAGTACCTGTTGAGGCCTTGGTGCATATCTGGAAACAGGTATTTCTTCTACAGTTTCGGTGCGGGCCGGCTTTTTGAGCAGGTATTCGTTTTTGTCGGTTGTTATTTCAGGTTGAGGATCCGGGGTTTTCACTTCTTCTTCAATACGCCCGGGCTTTTCCGGGGCGGCCGGCTTTTCCAATAC
>CBIHLW010000615.1:0-1552 GCA_966210755.1 uncultured bacterium | reverse complement strand
GTACAAGGTGCTTGAAAATAAACAGGTACAGATTGAAGAGTTTCAGTCCAGGGAAGTTGCCTATGGCATCATTGAAGAAGCGATCACTTACTATAAACAAAAATTCGCCTGATGCGGATACAAAACAAACCACATAAGATGACTTTACAGATCGTGATCATCCTCATCCTTATTGGGCTTTCTGCCGGCATACTCAGCGGACTTGTTGGTGTTGGGGGTGGCATTATTGTAGTGCCGGCCCTGGTATTTTTTCTCGGCTTCAGCCAATATCAGGCGCAGGGTACATCTCTTGGATTGTTATTATTACCGGTAGGCATACTTGCTGTAGCAAGTTATTATAACAAAGGACATATTGATATCAAGGTGGTTTGCATTATGGCCATTGCCTTTGTAATTGGAGGGTGGCTGGGCAGCCGGCTGGCATTATCCATTTCCCTGTTAGCCGTAAAAAGAATATTTGCGGTAATTCTGTTTTACACGGCATTTAAAATGCTGGGATGGGATTCAGCCATTTACAGGGGTATCAAAAATATCTTTTCATAGAATGCAACTGGTGTGTTCTTTTACCATTTTCCCTGTTTACGATACCCTGTTCATCCAGTCTGTCAATTCTTACTTTCCCTGATGCGTGTATGATGGCGTTTGGAGAAAGCACAATCCCCACATGGATCACCCGTCCGTTTTCATTATGAAAAAAAGCAAGGTCTCTCTCTTTGCTCATGGAAAGATCTTCAACCACAACGCCCTGCGCGGCCTGTTGCCAGGCGTCTCTTTGCAAACGGATGCCGAGTACTTTAAAAACAGTTTGAACAAAACCACTGCAGTCCACCCCCATAAATGTTTTACCTCCCCACAAATAAGGTGCATTGATCCATGGCTGGATCAGCTTTTGTAAAAGATCTTTATCAAACGGCCTGGAGGTATCTCTGAAAGTACCATGGTATTTATAATGCTCATCCCATAACAAACGGGTTTCTTCATCAAAGCCGGCCAGGGTTGAACCCATGGGTGCATTGATCAACTGGTCGGGGAGCGTTACCGGATTGGTGATGCCAGATGCAATAAAAGGATGTGCACTTTCTGCAAGTTCTTTTGAAACTGTGGTAACCAGATGATACGTAAGCCATCCTTCATACTGGTCAAACAAACTTTTTACCCTGAACCATTCGTCCTTTTGTTCAAGCACCTGCATGGTCTCACCAAAGAGCAACTGGTTGGTGAGTTCCGATCTGTGTGCCGGCTCCATTCTAACCGGTGCAGCAGCCACCGTTGATATAGCATATTCCATATAAATTCCTGATGATTGATTTTGATTATGCAAATTTGCAGAGAAAGCATCATATAGTTGCATGTGAGCTGTGAGCTGTGAGTTGTGAGTTGCGAGCTGTGAGCTGCCAAACCAAAAAAACACAAACCCTGTTGGTTCCCCGTAATTACAACCATATACCTGATAATGAGCTCCTGGATCTTTATTACAAGGATAAGAACCAGGAATGGGTAGGCATATTGCTTGAAAGATATACTTTGTTATTGCTGGGTGTTTGCATGAAAT
>CBIHLW010000614.1:0-1558 GCA_966210755.1 uncultured bacterium | reverse complement strand
ATATAAAGCATTAAACCGGTTAGGATGTATCTTCAGGTCCTGCTCAAAAGCCTTCAATGCAAGGTCCGCTTTGTTCAGCTTCAATAACATTTCAGCAAGTAATTCTCGTGCAGGTATCACCTCTCCGGGGGTTACGGGATGTTTTTCCATGGCATCTTCCATGTCTGCAGCTTTTGTCATTAATTCAACTGCTTTCAGGGAGTTCTTATTTTTAAATTCGATCCAGGCCTCACCGGTTTTTATCTGGATGTCAACCTGTATAACTTCCCTTTGCTTTTCCTTTTCGTTTAACAGCGCAGCATGCATATTCCTTAATTGTTCAAGCTCATGGTTAGCCGCTTGCAGGTTTTCTGTATGAACTGCCCCCAGCAATCTTGTAAAATGGTAAATTGATTTTTGCCAGGAAAATTTCTCCCATGGATAGGCAACAGGATGCAAACGGTAAGCAGCGGCTTCCTTCCACTGCTTTCTTTCCAGCATATAACGGGCAGGGATAGATGAAAATGCATAAGCGGTTTTAAAATTCAACGGATATACCTTGTTAATGGATTTTAGATAATCAACCTGAATTTTAGCGGAATCATCATCTCCCCTTTGCAAATAAGAATACACCAGATAATCCATAGCATGCAATTCCTCATCCCAGTGACCATCCAGTCTGGCTTTTTCTGCATAGCATTTTGCTGAATAAGCAGAAACAAGGTTGGAAGAAACACTTTCTTCCCAAAGACCAAGCCTGGTAAAAATATGAGAAGGCATATGCTGGGCATGAGCGGAAGAAGGTGCAATGGAAGCATACTTCCTGGCAGCCGGCAAAGCCATGGGTGCCAGTTTCGGGTTATCACAATTGTGAATGATATAATGGGCAATGCCCGGATGCAATGGCTGATTATCAAAAATGGGTTGCAGAATGTTCACTGCTTTTTTCTGTCTTGTATAAGCTTTATCCATTGGATCTGCTGCCGCATTCAGTGCAAGGGCATAAAATACCGCAGCTTCTTTATCATCAGGATATGATGTATAAACGGCTTCCATCCTTTTTTCAAAGTTCAACACCCTGGTACGGTGATCGAATTGGCCGTCGTTGTCGTAAAAGGCTGAAAGTGCATGGATATAATCGCTTTCCCTTTTCGTTTGATTTTTCAGACTTTTTGCAATCCGGATAGCCTCAGCTCCCTTTTTCAATTCCGCTTTTGAAGGCGGTGCCCATAATGGATGAAAGTTGGCCATGGCTATGCCCCAGTATGCCATGGCAACGCCCGGATCCTGATCAATGATCTTTACAAACATCTTTTCAGATTCGTCATATTCAAATGAATGTAACAAAGCAATGGCTGAATTAAATTCAGCCTGCAGGTTTTCCGGAACCGTTGCCGGAAAAGTTACAGTGCCATACACTTCACCACCCTGCGGACTGCATGAAATGATCTCGCCCCTTTTCAGATCGGAAAGACTTTGCACAATGGGATCATCATTTTTGCTTTTACATGAAAGGTCTATAAAAATTACAGCCAGTGTGATGAAGAAAAACAGGCGGGTCATAACAGCAGTATTAGTA
>CBIHLW010000613.1:0-1573 GCA_966210755.1 uncultured bacterium | reverse complement strand
AGAGGATGTATTACAAATTCTGTTCACACCAGGCCATTCTCCCGGAAGCATCAGCTTTTACAGCCAGAATAACAAATTTGTGATTGGGGGCGATGTTCTTTTTGAGGGCAGTATTGGCAGAACAGACCTGCCGGGGGGAAGTTTCGAAGTTTTGGAGGAAAGCATCCGCACCAGGTTATACACCCTTCCTGAAGATGTAATTGTACATCCCGGGCATGGAGGATCAACCACCATCGGTGATGAAATGAAAAGCAATCCTTTTGTAAAAATGGTTTAGTATTCCGGGGTATTGTAAGAAATGATCAGGTATCAAGGATTAGAAATGAGCAATTACATTTGTACTTCTGACAGCCTGCGCTTTATTACGAACGGCATCAGCCAGCTTACCTGGATCTTAAAAGCCTGCCGATGTATGGTAATTTTTGAAATTCAGCCTTCTCCACTTGCAGAATAAACCATGCAAATGCTGCCATCAATATTGTAGCGGTTAGAATACTAAAAATAAAATCATCCCAAATGAACAATAAGCCCCTGTGTATTAAATAAACCAGTGTTGCAATGAGCAGGTAAGCCAGTAGTTTTTTCCTGGCATAGGGTATGGGATAATATTTCTGCCCTAAAATGTAACTAACGATCATCATCAGTAAATAACAGGCGAAAGTAGCAAGTGCTGCTCCCAGGTAGTGTAATTGCGGTATCAGGATAATATTGAGAACTACCGTGATTACTGCGCCAGCAATGGTAATGATGGCACCATACATATTTTTATTGGTGAGCTTATACCAGATACTCAGGTTATAATAAATGCCAAGGAAAATATTTCCCATTGCCAGGATGGGTACTATATAGATCCCTTCGCCCCATGCATCGGATTTCAATGTGATTACCCATTCCAGAACATCGCGGTACAGACCAATGAGCAGGAACATGAAACAACAGGTAATTACAAAAAACTTCATGACCCTTGCATAGGTTGCAGGGGCATTATTTTCCCTTGACCGGTTAAAGAAGAATGGTTCTGCTGCCATGCGGAATGCCTGTATCATCACTGTAACCAGAACAGCCAGCCGGTAAAGATTTCCGAATATGCCCAATTCCTTATCTGCCTGTTCAGGTGAAACATCAACAACATGACGGTAAACCAGCCGGCTAAGCATGTCGTTTATCATGCCCCCCAATCCAACAATGATCAGCGGATAACTGTAATGCATAACCTTTTTCCAGATGGCAGTATTGAATTTGAAACGGACATCCCTGAATTCTTTCCAGAGCAATAAAAAAGTAAATATGCTTCCGCACAGGTTTCCCAGTAAATAATAACTGATGGGGTCTCCGGCATCATAAATCACGCCTGCCAGGCTATCCGGATTTTTCTCAGCATAATTGGGAATAATGCCGAGGAAAAGTATAATTACAAGAATATTGATTACAATCCCTGATACTCTGACAAATGCATATTTGCGGGGCCGGTCTTCCTGCCGCAATCTTGCAAATGGCAATGTGGCTAAAGTGTCAAAGAAAATGATCCAGAGCATCCAGGAAACATACTGAGGGTGTTTTTCCAGCACTGCAG
>CBIHLW010000612.1:0-1578 GCA_966210755.1 uncultured bacterium | reverse complement strand
GGCTTTCAGTGTCGCTGCAATGTCTGCATCGGTATGAGATGCCGTTGGAATCAACCGGTAAATGATATGTCCTTTTGGTATTACGGGATAAACAACCACGGAAGCAAATACACCATAATTTTCACGCAGGTCCATGACCATTGCAGTTGCTTCTTCCACCCCGCCTTTCATATATACAGGGGTAACAGGGGTATCTGTATTGCCTATGTCAAAACCTTTTTCTTTCAATCCGCCCTGGAGCTTGCGTGCATTTTCCCATAATTTTTCTTTTAGTTCAGGCTTTGTACGTAAGAGATCCAGTCTTTTTAAATTGCCTATTGTTAAAGGCATGGGTAAACTTTTCGCGAAGATCTGGCTGCGTATGTTCCAGCGGATATACTCAACTATTGCCCGGTCGCCTGCAACAAATGCACCGATCGATGCCATGGATTTTGCAAAAGTTGAAAAGTAAAGGTCTATCTGGTCCTGAACGCCCTGTTCCTCACCGGCGCCGGCGCCTTTTTTACCCAGTGTTCCAAATCCATGTGCATCATCAACCAGCAGGCGAAACTGATATTTATCTTTCAAAGCTGCTATTTCTTTCAGTTTACCCTGGTCACCAGCCATTCCAAATACACCTTCAGTGATCAGGAGAATTCCGCCTGCGCCTTGTTTTTCAATCAATGCAGTTGCTCTTTCCAATTGCTTCTGGCAATCATCAACATCATTGTGTTTGAAAACATAGCGGTGTCCCGGATGAAGTCTTACGCCATCAATTATACAGGCATGACTTTCCGCATCATAAACAATCACATCATGACGGCTGCATAAAACATCAATGATGCTTACCATTCCCTGGTAGCCATAATTCAATAAGCAGGCATCTTCTTTATCTTCAAATGCAGCGAGTTCTTTTTCAAGTTGTTCGTGGAAACTGGTATTGCCACTCATCATTCTTGCACCCATCGGAGTAGCCAGGCCATATTCTTTGGCAGCATCCGCATCTGCCTTCCTTACTTCAGGATGATTGGCAAGCCCGAGATAATTATTCAGGCTCCATACAATTACATCCTTTCCGCGGAATTTCATCCTGCTACCGATCTCTCCTTCAAGTTTTGGAAATGCGAAGTAACCGTAAGCTCTTTCGCGATGCTGTCCGAGGGGACCATAGTTTTTCACAAGACGTTCAAAAAGATCAGCCATATTAAGTTTTAATTTTTATGTTTTTGAATCCTTTTACAAAAAGGTACCCGTTATAAGGGTGTGGGAAGTTGATCATTCTCCGGATATATTTCCTTCTTTATCTTCTTTTTGCCGCCGCAAAAATAAGGAATTTACCGGAGAAGCTTAGTGACAAAGCCTTTGGCAAGGCAGCGGTAATTAAAATTTAGTGAGGAAACTGAATGATTTTTTTGATTCTCTTAAGAATACAATAGATTTTTCTAAGTATAAACACGGATAGGCACTTATTTTTGAAATTACCTCACCAAATGGCGCCCCGGTGGATATTCCCCGCCCCCGTCCCTGACTGCAGGGGATATTGAACAAGGTTACTTTATCAAACAACATCCATGTTCAGGTTGTTCCCCGGCATTCATT
>CBIHLW010000611.1:0-1581 GCA_966210755.1 uncultured bacterium | reverse complement strand
GGACCGTGCCTTATCCAGGCTTGATGCAGAACAAAGAGACATCAAAAAGATCGCTGTTTTACATTATTCCCCCATCAAAGAAACCATTGTTGGCGAGCCGGAACCCATTTACCCTTTCCTTGGATGTTCAAGACTGGCAGAACCCCTTAACCGTCATAAAGTATTGGCTGCATTTCACGGTCATGCACATACGGGAACGCTTCATGGAGAAACAAACGATGGAATCAAAGTATATAATGTGGCCATCCCCATTCTATTGCAACAGGGATATACACATCCATTTTATTTGTTGGAAGTATGATCTCCTTTTATTACCTGCCTTTGTTATTCAGGAGCGACATAAAATGAAGGTCAATCCCAAGTCTGCCATAAAAGCCATTTCCTGGTGAAACAGCAATCATGTTTCCATCCTGCAGCGTACCCCGGTGCAGAAAAGCGGGTGCAAAATAAACACTTAATGGAGCTTTCCCCAGGTGAAAACGGTAACCCACCACCGGCCCTGCTGTATAACCTGATCCGGAAGGTTTAAATGAGCTGTTACCATCATAATTAACTGAAACATTCAGATAAGTGACCTCAGCTCCGGCCCATAAACCATTACCTCCGGCATCCCTGCTATTCCACCTGATTTGCGGGCCCAGCTGAAGAAAATTATTATGTCCTCCTCCACCCTTGAAGTTTACCCTTGAATATCCCAGTACAGCATGTACAGACATGTTGCCGTTTCCCATTTGCCATCCGGGCATAGTAACGGCGCTCCATCCATATCTTGTGGGACTTTCATTCACGGCAACAGTTGCGCAGCTGAAAACAAAAACCGAAATGGCTGATACAAAAAAAGGGACCACAAACCTGCAAAGTTTTTCTGATCTCATAATCTTAAGTTTTTGATGATGATAATGTTGTTCAGGCCAGCAGGTTTGCAAAAGGCAGGAATGATCAATAAGGTACAAAAATCCGCTGGAATATACCGGAGTTATTTTAACGTAACGGTGAATTAAAATTGGATTTTAGCTATTGAAATGGTACATGCTTTGATCAATTTAACCTATGAAATATACTGTGAAAAATATTTTGACTACGCTATACTTCAGTATCGCCTTATTTTCATTTAATGTTATCAATGCACAGGATCTTGATAAAGCCACTGTAAAAAAAGCAGTGGAAGCGCATACATTTACTTTCAGGGCAGAGACTGCATTTCCTATGGGCGGAAATGTAAAACAATTAACGCCGGGATATGATCTGTATGTGAAGGATGATTCCCTATCGGTTTACCTGCCTTATTATGGCAGGGCTTATTCTGCCCCATTACCCGGAGAAGGTCCTATTAAGTTTCAATCGGAAGACTTCATCTATAAGGCCAAAATAAAAAAGAAAGAATCTTGGGAAATCATCATCCAGCCTGAAGATACAAAGGAGGTAAGGAAAATGATCCTGAGGATATTTGATAATGGCAACGCTACACTAATGGTTACCAGCAACAACAGGCAGGCCATTTCATTCAATGGATACATTACAGTACAATAAGTGGCCTGATAGAAAGATTGGCTTAGCATAATTTTTTATTGAAAAAAGGAC
>CBIHLW010000610.1:0-1585 GCA_966210755.1 uncultured bacterium | reverse complement strand
ATGCAAAGAGTAGTGTGTGTTTCATCATACCAGGGATTAGTTATGACGAATCGGATAAAAACCCCGTTAAGTTGCCCTTAATTTCTCTTCTTCTTCACGGGTTTTTTCTTCGGAGGGGAATAAGGTTCCCTACGGGTCCACCAGGTCTTCTCAGTGATATTCCCCGCGTGATCTTCGATCACTACCCGGAGTTCGTGCACGCCGTAACCCCAACTCTCATCAAATTTATAGATCCAGTTTTCGGATGTGAGGTCCTGCAAAGCGGCTGTAAATTCCTCCTGCGAACAATGGTTTCTTGAAAACTGGAAGATCTCCGACTGGGTAAGCGGATAATTAAAGATGTCAAAATAAGAAAGCGCAGCTAATATGTCGTGTTTGGTGCACAATTGTGGAGGATATTAATTATAAACGCATTTCAGGTGTACAGGGTTGCCATGGGCAGGGCAGGAAAAGTTTTGATGGAGAACGAATAATTTATAATTACAAAAGGCTATAAGTGAATATACCAAAAATTAAAAATCTATTGGGCCTTATTATGATGATCCACTATAAGCCTGTAAAATTTTTCGGATGATGCACTCCAGGAGTAATCCTTTCTGATCTTCATGCTGATTTCTGCAAGCAGGTCCTTGTTATACCTGCCTTCAAGAACTTCGGACAGGCGTTGCTTTAGCAGTTCCAGGTCGCCAGGTTCAATATGGCCATTGCCGAAAAAGCTGAAGTCCTTCATGCCGCATGAGTTGGAACAGATCACAGGCACGCCTGATGCTGCGGCTTCCAGTGGGGGGAGTCCAAAGCCTTCTGCTTTGGAGGGATAAACAAAACAATGTGCTGCGCTATAAAACAATAAGAGATCTTCTTCGGGTATCACTGAAAAAAAATGGATAAAATCTTTTGCCTCCGGGTCCTGATCAATCATTTTTTTCAATCCATTTACTTTCAGACTCTGGTGACCCAGAAATACCAGGTGATAACCCTGTTTATGAAGATCAAGTTGCTGGAAAGCTTTTACCAGCAACATATGGTTTTTCCTCGGTTCTATCCTGCTTACAAATAGGATCATTTTATCGGTTCCATATTTTTCCCTGATCTTTTCCCTGGCAACTATTTTATCTACGGGTTCAAAGTATTTTTCATTCACCCCATTTGGCACCAGGTACACTTCATTTTCCGGCAGCCTGAAATATTTACTGATGGCATCTTTTGAATGTTGAGAAACGGTAGTTACAATATCTGCCTTGTGAGCTGAGCGTGAAAAAAGATAATTTTTGCTTGTACGGTATAGAACGGGGAATTCTGAAGGATATGTTTTGAACAGGAGGTCGTGAATGGTTACGATCTGCCGGCAGTTCTTGATCAGTGGAGAAACGTATTGAAAATGGGCAAAATTGATTTTGTATTTTTTTATGATGGAAGGAATGTCATAAGCAAGGCGGATATATTTTGACCTGCTGATATACTTAAGAAAGATAACATTTTCCGAACCTGAAAAACTTTGTTTCAGGTTCTCCACATCATAGGCTGACATATACAACAGGATATTTTCTTTGTGCATCATGTGCTGATAAATCTCCCGGATAAAAGA
>CBIHLW010000609.1:0-1605 GCA_966210755.1 uncultured bacterium | reverse complement strand
ATGCTCTTTACTGGAAAATTATGTTCAAGGAAGAATTTTAAAACTTTGCTGGAAGCAAAATGAAAGGAATTGCAGATCAGGAAATGAAATCCAGAATTTATATTGAGGATCTGGTCCTGAAAGGTAGAATCCTTAAAATTTCCACATTTTCATGGTGTATAATTCCAAAATGCGAAGAAGCATAAGTGTTATCAATTATTGACAATGCTATTCCCCTCTGCTAATTTTGCACGTTGTTTACAAGCTATTCTATGAAAACCACCACTACTCTGCACTGCTGCCGTAGCACAAATTCTTGTGCAACCGGAATTCATCCTGACAGACGAACCCAATAGTGGCGCTTTTCAAGAACAAAGCCGCAACATTATTTTATACCAATACTAATATTCCTTATGAAAACATCTTTACGAGTTATCATCCCGGCCATTATTATTTTTTCTGCCTGCCTGCCGGCACAGGCACAAACGTTAAGCAGCAGCCCTACCCTGTCCTTTTCTAACAGCACGGGCTTTGCGGATAATATCGCCCAGGATGGAGAGGGCGGATCTGGCGCCATCACTGATTTTAACCTCCAGGTAATTCCAATCAACATTGCTGGTTCCATCATCAATGCCGACCCGCTTCAATATCACGATGGGGCTGACTGGTTTGGCTATCCTCCACTCCTCACCTATGGCGATATCAACCCGCATTACGGATGGGCCATCAGGTCGGACAATGGAAACAACTTTTCCCTGCAATCACTGAGCTTCCTGGACTGGGGCGAGTTTTCAGGTTTTACCTTTGTTATTGAAGCCTTCAATAACAACGTTTCTCTGGGTTCAGTGAGTTTTCCCGGCAACACCACGGAAAATATGGTGGTACTTGATCATTCAGGCGTACTGAACAGCAGGTTTCAGAATGTGGATGAGGTGCGAGTATACCGGCAGGATGGCGCAGACGCATGGACGGGCCTCAACCAGATCAGGATATCCACACCTGCAGCTATTCTTCCCGTACAGGGTCTGGTATTTACAGCTTCCCAACAGGGTAGCACAGTTACATTAAACTGGAAAACGGCCACCGAGCAGGGCACCAGGAACTTTGTGGTACAGCATAGCAGCAATGGATCATCCTGGAAAGATCTGACCTCTCTGGAGGCTGCGGTGACCAGCAATACCGAAAATGAATACCGGTTTATTCACCATCCTGAACAAAAGGGTCTGCACCAATACCGGCTGTTGCAGGTGGATCTTGATGGTGATAAAACATACAGCCGCATCATTGCCCTGGATATTTCCGGCAATGATAAAAGATTCAGCATTTACCCGAATCCTGTGTTGAATGGCCGGTTGCAGATACAACTCAATGCAGATTCCCGGATAGAACTGTATAATGCCCATGGCATTTTAGTATGGCAAAAGCAACTGACTACCGGTACGCATGCACTTTCATTTCCGCAGTTATCAAAAGGTGTATATTACCTTAGATCAGGAGAGCAAACCACTACTATTGTTTTGCCATAAACAGGTATAAATAAATTAATTAAAATAAGCCGGTCCCGAAAGGAGCCGGCTTTATTATTTGATCTTTAAAACACATGAAGTATCCTGTGCGTATGACCCT
>CBIHLW010000608.1:0-1609 GCA_966210755.1 uncultured bacterium | reverse complement strand
GGTTATTATTTGAGCATGCAATTTCATTGCCACTTGAAGCGTGGGCCGGAATAATGAACGGATGTTCAGCTCATGGATTTTTTTAAAAGCGGAGTGGTATATGAGTGATCGCATTCCTCCGCAATTGAAGATGGCAGCGCAGGGGAATATAACGCATCATTCCTTCTTATTTATTTACTCCAGGAGGGTGCCATGGCATTCCTGACCAATAACCTGCCGGCACTACCATCTGTTGCTACGATCCAGAGATCAGACGATTTAAAATCAAGTGTTTCACTTTTCTCTTCGTCTATTGTACATTTTTCAAAAACGATCCATTTGCCTGAAGGTGCAATGGAGAATTGCCGGGCATATCCATCCTGAAGATCAGTTACCTGGTTGTGTTTTTTTGAAGCAATATCATAATGAAAAATATTGGATACAAGCTTACTGTCATGGTCCCTGTAATATTGTTTACTATAAAAAAACCCGCTTCCATCCGGCATCCACTTTACATCAAAAGCGCCATCAGGATACAGGTAAAGTGGTTCGGCGGGGGTTAGGGATTCACCGGCTTCTTTCAGATAAAAACCTGCGGTTTCGTTATAACCCGGTACCAGGTACAACACCTTGTTTGATAAAGCAGCTGTTGGACCCCAGTCCCAATAACAGGAAGACGGACCT
The DNA here is from genome assembly GCA_966210755.1 of uncultured bacterium. GTDB lineage: Bacteria > Bacteroidota > Bacteroidia > Chitinophagales > Chitinophagaceae > Flavisolibacter. The sequence goes on along the minus strand of CBIHLW010000608.1, from coordinate 946 downwards.
TTCTCACCAAACAAGGGCGTAAACTTCATTCCTAAACCTGGCCTGGCAGGAATTGTTTTTATCAGACACAAACCATCCCTGTAGCTGATTTGTTTCCCATCGCTTTTCCATACAGGGCGAAAAGCACCAAAGTATTCATAACCGTCACCACTTATTGAAAAATCGGCTTTTGCATTTTTTCCCGCAACAACATCAGTTCCGGGCATCAGCCATCTCGACTGGCCATAAATGGCAACCACCGCCTGGGCATGGTCTCCATAATCAGCAACATTTTTAAAGACGATAGTTTTTGCTGAACCCGGCGGTAACAACACCTGTTGCGGCATATCGGCACCAACAACATAAACTGTAAAAACACCTGCACTCGATTGTGCCTGCTGAAAACTGTATTGATTGTTTTTTAAATTAACTGTTACCGTTCCTTTTTTATAATTACCCAGACTTTTGTAATCAGGGTAATTGGTGATCTTTCTAAATCCCGATCCATCAGCACGAATACCATACAGGTCGGCATGGTATAAGGAAACCATATTTTCATGCCCGCTGGAGAAGGCCAGTTCTTTGCCATCGGGGCGCCATGCAAGATCAAATATTCCAAAGGGTTCTTTTGCATCGGCATGCGTCCAGAGCTGCCGGTCATTGCTTCCTGTAGAATCTATTAACCTTATTTCGGAATCATTGCGGATATAAGCGATCATTCCTGTTGGCTGAATAAGTGTATCCTCTTCCTCATCCATTTGTAAAATAACTGCACCTGCTGCATTGGCTTTATCGCCATCACTGCAAAAAATAAAAGCTATACTTATTATAATGCTGACCAGGAAATAGTAGAGTTTGCGCATGATTAGTTCTTATAAAACCAATATAGGTAAAAATGTGATCATTCAAACTCTTTGCCCGCAAAGGGTTGATATGTACATGTTAATAGTAAATAAGTGGGTAAGTT
>CBIHLW010000607.1:0-1616 GCA_966210755.1 uncultured bacterium | reverse complement strand
AAAAAATCCCTTGGCCAGCATTTTCTCAAAGATGAAAACATCTGCAGGAAAATAGTTGATGCTTTACAGGAATGCAGCTTCACCCGCCTGCTGGAAGTTGGTCCCGGTGGCGGGGCACTGACCAAGTACCTGATCAACATTCCCAACACTGACTTCAAATCCATTGAGATAGATGATGAGAAAGTGATTTTTTTGAAGAAAACCTATCCCGCTCTTGAAAACAGCATCATACATCAAAGCATCCTGGACGCCGGTAAACCTTTTGATGCACCATTTACAGTGGTTGGCAATTTCCCTTATAATATCTCTACACAAATACTATTTAAGGTCCTGGAATGGGAAGATGATGTGCAATGTGTGATTGGGATGTTCCAGAAGGAAGTGGCCCAGCGTGTAGCAGCCAGGGAAGGAAGTAAGGTGTATGGTGTGACCAGTGTACTGATCCAGGCTTATTTTGATGTGACTTACCTGTTTGATGTAAATGAAAACAGTTTTGTGCCGCCTCCCAAAGTAAAAAGCGGGGTTATTAAATTATTGCCCCGGAAAGAAAAATTAACCATCAGGGACCGTTCATCTTTTTTTACACTGGTTAAAACCGCTTTTGGGCAAAGAAGGAAAACCTTGCGGAATGCCTGCAAACAACTATTCAGTCCTGAATTTTTGCAACAACCTGTATTCGATAAAAGGGCCGAGCAATTAACGGTAAATGATTTTGCTAACCTGAGCTTTGAAATGAAATGAGCCTTACAAGAAAAATATTGATAGCATCGCCTGTGCCTTCATTGCTTATAGAGAAATTTCAGGCCCATGGATATGAAGTGGTATATATGCCGGGCATTGTTTACGGGGAACTGGTGAACCTTGTTTCGGATATTGAAGGACTGGTGGTAACCACCCGCATATCAATTGATAAATATTTAATGGACCATGCTCCTTTATTAAAATGGATTGGCAGGCTGGGTAGCGGAATGGAACTGATAGATACCGCATATGCCGCCCAAAAAGGCATTCAGTGTATCAGCACACCTGAAGGTAACCGCAATGCAGTGGGAGAGCATGCCCTGGCTCTGGTGCTCAATCTTATGAACAATGTATCAAAATCTTTCAGGGAAATAAAAAACGGCCAGTGGCTGAGAACGGAAAACACGGGGATGGAATTAACCGGAAAAACCGTCGGGATCATTGGTTATGGCAATACCGGGTCGGCCTTTGCCAGGCTACTCCAGCCTTTTAATGTTACCATCCTGGCCTATGATAAATTTAAAGATGGTTTCGGTGGAGGTTTTATCAGGGAAGTGCAAATGGAACATATATGCCGCTATGCAGATGTAATCAGTTTCCATGTTCCTCTTACCAGCGAAACAAAACATATGGCGGATGAAGATTTTTTCAGCCGGCTGGAACAAAAGCCATTTTTTATAACCACCTGCCGGGGGCCGGTTACAGATACCGGGGCGTTGATCAATGCACTGAAGCAGGAAAAGATCGCAGGTGCGGCCCTTGATGTGCTGGAAAATGAAAAATTATCCTCATATGACCCTGCCGAAAAAGAACAGCTGGAATACCTGGCCAGCCACCCTCACGTTATAATTACTCCTCATATAGCAGGCTATAGT
>CBIHLW010000606.1:0-1623 GCA_966210755.1 uncultured bacterium | reverse complement strand
TGGCTTCTGAAAGGTCTGTTGGGAAGGAGGTTGTATTCAAAGGAAAGAAATACAGCGTAGTGGGCATGCAGTCTGGAATTGATGCTAAACCGGATGTGGCTTTATTTTCAGCTGGTGGCAGCACATCGCTTGAGTGGGCGCCCAGGTTTGCGGAAGCCGGCATTACAGTAATAGACAATTCATCAGCATGGAGAATGGATCCTTCCAGGCCCCTTGTTGTTCCAGAAGTAAATGCTGAGGTGCTTTCCAGGAAAGATAAGATCATTGCCAATCCCAATTGTTCTACAATTCAGATGGTGGTGGCCCTTCAGCCGCTTCACAAAAAATATGGAATAAAAAGAGTGGTAGTGTCCACCTACCAGAGTGTAACCGGCACTGGTAAAAAAGCAGTTGACCAGCTGTTCAATGAAAGGTCCGGGAAAGAAGGCGAGATGGCCTACAAATACCAGATCGACCTAAATGCCCTGCCCCAGATCGATGTATTTCTTGATAATGGTTATACCAAGGAAGAAATGAAGATGGTAAATGAAACAAAAAAGATCATGGGGGATGATAATATCCGGGTAACCGCTACAACCGTGAGGATACCTGTTATGGGGGGGCATAGTGAAAGTGTGAATATAGAATTTGAAAATGATTTTGATCTTGTGGAGCTGCGTAAGGTGTTGCAGGATGCACCCGGTGTAGTGGTGCAGGATGATCCCTTGCAACAATTATATCCCATGCCCTTATTGGCTCATGAAAAAGATGAGGTATTTGTTGGAAGAATACGAAGAGATGAAAGCCAGCCCAGAACCCTTAACATGTGGATCGTTAGCGATAATCTCAGAAAAGGAGCGGCTACCAATGCGGTGCAGATCGCGGAATATCTGGTAGGGAAAGGGTTGTTATGAGTAGTAATGAGCATAAATGAAAGAGACGCAAATACCGCGTCTCCTTTATTTCTATTAACAATGATAATAACCGGGCTAAAGGCCGGCGGCTGGTGGCCATCAGCTTTCTTACCTCCGTTTCCGGTATGGAAAATTTTTTCCAAAATTGTCAGCTATGTCAATGATCACATCTTCAGAAGGTCTGTTATAATTGGCACTTCTTTCATAATGATCGTTCCAGAGCGTCATATTATTGCTGATGATATTACAGGAAGCGTAGATATCATTTGTTTTATTGGGTACATAGGGTACGGGAAATTTACCCGAACTCACAGTCTGTAGAACATCCCTTCCAATGCTGATACCCAGTGATGCAAGGTCGCTCATATATCTTTTCTTTTGTACGCGCATTCTTACTACTGCATCAACACCAAGGAGTTCCGCAAGTTTTTTATCATCTTCATTCCAGGAACTCCTGATGGAAATATTATTTTCTTCAAGCAATTTTCGGGTGGTGCCAATATCCTGTACAGACACATAAGTGGTATATCGCTTTGTATTGGCATATTTCAGGATGCCGTTAAATAATGCATTCTGAAAAATATTGCTTTCCGTTTCTTCTATTTTGCGGATATCTTCTTCTGTCAGGTTCTTAGGTTTGGTACCGGTAAAGATCATTTCCGCCGGCAGAATGGCAATACTACGGTGTGAAGCGGATTGCTGCTCAAAGGCCGATGAGGTATAATGCTTG
>CBIHLW010000605.1:0-1635 GCA_966210755.1 uncultured bacterium | reverse complement strand
AAGCTTCATTATCCAGCCCACCATTCCATACAGGACCCACCGTATGGATCACATATTTTGCAGGCAATTTTCCTGCAGTGGTGATCACGGCCTTTCCGGTTTCGCAAGCTCCCTGTGTGACAACGATCTTTCTACATTCTTCTAGTATTGCAGGCCCCCCTGCCCGGTGAATAGCGCCATCCACACCGCCACCACCCATTAGCGAACTGTTAGCAGCGTTGACGATGGCATCAGCTTCAACTTTGGTGATATCTCCCTGCCGGATGAGGATCGGCATGTATGGTATCGGTTGTAAAACGCCTGAAATAAAACGTAAAAGAACTGTCTTTTTTTTCTGCTTCTATCCATTTGGAAACATCTTCAGGAGTAAATTGACTCTGGTAACAATTTAAAGACTGGAAAAGTTTATTTCTGTCTTCCTCATTATATTTCAACCTTACATTCAAATATTTTTGATTGGTGTAATTAAGAGAGGTTAATTGTCCCTGGGCAATACTTACAACTTTTTCTTTAAGCCAGCCAATATAATACAAGGGGTATTTTTCATACCAGCCTTCACGCAGTATCACTTCTGTTGTCAGATCGCTGATGCCCCGGTGATCGGGATGGCCTGTATCACCATCAGGTCCAAATGTGATAATGAGGTCAGGGTTGATCTTTTCAATATGTATTTTCAGCTCTTCTTTTATTTGAATGGTTTGATCAAAATATTCACCAAGACCGGTTACAATACCCAGGCCATCATGAAAGTTTAAGAAAACAGGAGGTTCTATACCAAGGATCTTGCTGGCACAGACAGATTCATGTTTTCTTATTTTAACAAGGGAGTCACCGGCAGGCAGTCCATAATGTTTTTCAACTCCATAACGGCCGTCACTTGCCAGTAGTAAATAAACTTTATTTCCCTGTCTTGCCAGACTGGCAAGAACCTGGCCCACTGCCGATTCATCATCCGGGTGAGCAAGGATGGTTAAAATGGTTTTTTTATCTGAGCTATTTTTGAAATGAGCCTTTTGTTCACAGGAAAAGAGGAAGAGCCCCAGAAAGAAAATAAAATTTCGCATTATTCTTTTTTAACTGATACAGCTTGAAGATTCAATTCAGGGAAGCTATTAAAAGCTCTTCAACTCCTTCAGCCATTTTTCTGCCTCTGCTCTTACAAGACCGGTTGTTTCCTTGCCGGCCCTGTAGGCAAGTTTCCATCCTGCTGGTTTTTTTTCGTAAACAGGATTTACAAATTTCATCTTCTTGTATACTTCTTTCAGTTCCGCATCATAATCTACATCAGCTGTTATATCCAGCACCTGTTGTAATCTTTTTGCAAGCAGTACATTGTGGTCGGCCGGAAAATCCTCTTCATATTTCTTAAGTTTTTCCTGGTATTGTTTCATTCCTGCCTCATACGAACGGGCCGCATTATCAAGTTGTCTTTTGATGGTTGGATTATTGGGGTCTTCAAGGGCGGCAAGTTCTTTTTTGATCCTTTCTATGGCAGAGGGGGCACCGTTCTTGATTTTAGGATTGGTGGAATTGAGATTGTTTTCAGCGGTAGCCAGGTTTCTTTCCAGTCTTTTCTTTTCACTTTCCTTAATGGATTCTGCAGTAATGGGTAAAGGTTTGGGAGCCTGGGGCATG
>CBIHLW010000604.1:0-1639 GCA_966210755.1 uncultured bacterium | reverse complement strand
TACAAATAATATGGTAGTTGAAGAGATTCAACTGGAAGAGAAAGAGGAAAAGAATGAATGACCCGCGCTTTAGCCGGAGGTAAAAAAAATCCGCCGTGGGCGGATTATCCAATTAATATTTACTGCTGGTGATGTTCCTTCAGGTAAGTATCCAGGTTTTCCAGTCCCATGGTAAATCCTTCTTTGAATCCCATCTCAATGATCTTTTCAAGATCCCTTAACTGGTTGAAACTTATTTCAATATTGACAACAGTTGACGCGCCTTTTCCAGTAAACCGGTTGCTCCAGTTCATTGATGGCATTTCCTGACTGATCACTTCATGCTCATCGCAGAAAGCATCCACTCCTGAAAAACTTTTTTGAGGATCGATGGTTTTGTATTCAAACAAACTCCAGTGTCGCTCACCCTCGGGACCAACCATGCAATAGATCCAGCGGCCGCCTTCCCTGAAATCCTGCGACCTGGTTTCTGCACGCCATGGTTTAGGCGCCCACCACTGGTCGGTGATGGCCGGAACCGTCCAGGCCTCCCATACAATATCAACCGGCGCGTCAAAGGATCTTTCAACGTTGATCTTTTTTGCTTCTTTGTCAACTGTAAAGTTGAATAAAACGGTTTTGTTCATTTTCGTTGTTTTTTGAGGTTATGTAAAACATCATCCAATTGGTTAAACCTGGTGGCGAGCAATTGCTTAAACTGTTCAATCCATTTTTCTATCTCCTTCATCTTTGTACTGTTAAGGTGATAATAGATCTCGCGGCCGCTTTGCTCCTGCTTCACCAGTCCGCATTCAGCCAGCACCTGAATGTGCTTTGATATCGCCTGCCGGCTGGTGTCGAAATGCCCGGCAAGGGTATTGGGCGTAAACGCACCTGTGGCCAGCAAAAGAATGATGGCCCTTCGGGTAGGGTCGGCTATGGCCTGGAATATGTCTCTCCTGGTTTCCATTTTAAAATTTTATGCTACCATTTGATTGCAAGTTAAAGCAACCATCTGGTTGCACCAAATATTTTTTAATTCCTTGATGCCTCACTTCAGCAACAGTTTGCTGAAAGCGTGGCTGCTTCAGTGTAAGTGCGCCATTCAAATCATTTTATTTACTTATTACCCCGGTTACCTGCCAACCCCAGACTCCTTTGCCCTATATTTAGAATTTGATTCTACGAAACAGTACTTCTCATGAGCATACTCAAACTGGATAACGTTAGTAAAACCTACCAAAGCGCAGGAAAAACATTAACGGTTCTGGACCATATCAGCTTTTCCATTGATGCTGGCTCAAGCCTGGCCATAGTGGGTCCTTCAGGAAGTGGCAAGACCACACTGCTTGGACTCGCCGCCGGACTTGACAGGTCATCTACCGGCACCATAGAACTGAATGGTATCAGCCTGAATGATCTGACCGAAGACCAGAGGGCAAAGGTGAGGAATGAACATGTTGGATTCATATTCCAGAATTTTCAATTGCTGCCAACACTCACTGCACTGGAAAATATTATGGTGCCCCTGGAACTCCGGGGAGAAAAAAAGATCAGGCAGCGTGCTTTGGAATTGCTGGATAAAGTAGGGTTGTCACTCAGGGGCCACCACTCCCCTTCCCAGCTGAGTGGTGGAGAACAACAAAGAATATCACTGGCG
>CBIHLW010000603.1:0-1641 GCA_966210755.1 uncultured bacterium | reverse complement strand
CCCATGATCTCATTCATATTGTTGAGCCAGATGGCAAAATCCTTTTTGTAAATAAAGCCTGGAAAAATGTACTGGGTTATACGCCTGAAGAAATTGAGGGAAAATTGATCGAAAGTTTTGTTGATCCCAACGATCGCGATCTATTTATAACCTACAGAAAAGAAATTATTGCAGGACTGACTGAAAATACAGAAGTGATCGTGAAATTCATTTCAAGCAATGGAAATAAAATTTCGCTTGAGGGATTCGTTTCAGTAAGAAAATTCAATGATAAGCCTTTATATACCAGGGGTATTTTCAGAGATGTAACGGCTAAACTGCAGATCGAAAAAGAACTCAGGGAAAGAGAGGAAAACCTCCAACAATTACTTCACCATGCTCCTGATGCCATTATCGTCATTGATGTTAACAGTATGGTTACTTACTGGAATCCAAAGGCTGAACTGGTTTTCGGCTGGAATTCGGATGAAGCAGTTGGAAACCCACTCGAAGAGCTGATCATTCCTGTGCAGCATAGAAAAGCTCACCGCGATGGAATGAAAAGATACCTGGCCACAGGACAGGCCCGTGTTTTGAACAAATCCATAGAAATAACCGCCCTGAATAAAGAAAGGAGGGAATTTTATGTTTCTCTAACCATTTCATCCACTTTTCAAAAAGGAGAAATAGCCTTCATTGCCTTTCTCAGGGATATTGATGAACAAAAAAGAAATGCAATAGAACTTGATTTAAAACGGGCACAACTCGAAATTTCAAATGCGGAGCTGGAACAATTTGCCCATGTTGCCAGTCATGATATGAAAGAACCCATTCGGAAGATCATGATCTTTACAGGCCAGTTAAAAGATGAGATCAGCCATATCATTCCCATTAAATCTGCAGGGTTTCTCAACAAAATAGAAAATGCCTCTAACCGGCTTATGAGCATGGTGGATGGGGTTTTATCTTATTCTATGATAAAAGCCAATGGAATAGAATTTAAAAAAGTTGATCTAAATGAGGTTCTGAAAAATGTTGAATACGACCTTGAATTAATTATTCAGGATAAGCAAGCGGAATTAAGATATCATAAGTTGCCTGTTGTACCCGGCGCTGAATTCTTATTGTATCAATTATTCTATAACATCATCAATAATGCCCTGAAGTTTTCAAAGACAGATGAAACGCCGGTTTTAGAAATCACTCATAGAAAATTAAATCCTGACGAGTTCATTAATTATCCACTTGACAATAACCTTTCATACGTTGAGATCACGATAAGAGATAACGGCATTGGATTTGACCAGGATCATGCCCTCCAGATTTTCAGAACCTTTACCCGCCTTAATTCTAAAGATCAATATGAAGGAACCGGCCTCGGACTTTCATTAAGCAAAAACATAGTTGATAAACACAATGGATTTATTTATGCCACCGGAGAAATAAATGTAGGCGCCTCATTTATTATCATCCTGCCCATAAACTCTCCAACCATAATCTTAAGTGACTGAAAAATAGAATTTTCTCCCTGGTTAAAATACCAGGTTCTTATTTACCTGATACCAGCCGGACATTCCTTAGTGCCAGATCTATGTACCAGATCTGGAAAATGAAAAGCTCAATACAGCATCAATATTATTGTAAAAGCAATCAATTCAACTG
>CBIHLW010000602.1:0-1646 GCA_966210755.1 uncultured bacterium | reverse complement strand
TAAGCCATTTGCTTTTGGCTAACCCACACTGCCTTCCAGGCTGATTGCCAGAAGTTTTTGGGCCTCAATGGCAAATTCCATCGGAAGGTGGTTCATCACTTCCTTGGCAAATCCATTCACGATCAATGCAACTGCTGTTTCGGTATTGATACCTCTCAGGTTGCAATAGAAGATCTGGTCTTCTCCAATTTTGGAAGTGGTGGCTTCATGTTCAACCACCGCTGTTTTATTTTTAACTTCTATATATGGAAAAGTATGAGCCCCGCATTTATCACCAAGTAATAAAGAATCACACTGGGAAAAATTTCTTGCTCCGGCAGCATTTTTTCCAACATGAACCAGTCCACGGTAACTGTTATTACTAAAACCGGCGGAAATACCTTTGGAAACTATGCGGCTCCTGGTATTTTTACCAAGGTGCTGCATTTTGGTACCGGTATCTGCCTGCTGATAATTATTGGTAACGGCCACTGAATAAAATTCTCCTATTGAATGGTCCCCTTTTAATATCACACTTGGATATTTCCAGGTAATGGACGATCCTGTTTCCACCTGAGTCCAGGAGATCTTGGAATGATGCCCTTTACAAATACCTCTTTTTGTTACAAAATTGTAGATACCACCTTTCCCATCTTTATCGCCCGGGTCCCAGTTTTGAACTGTAGAATATTTTATCTCGGCATTATCCATCGCAATCAGTTCAACCACTGCAGCGTGCAACTGGTTCTCATCGCGCATGGGTGCTGTACAACCTTCCAGATAACTAACATAACTGCCTTCTTCGGCAACAATCAGCGTACGTTCAAACTGACCTGTATTTTCAGCGTTGATCCTGAAATATGTTGACAATTCCATGGGGCACCGAACCCCTTTCGGAATATATACAAAGGAGCCATCACTGAAAACCGCTGAATTCAGGGCAGCAAAATAATTATCGGTTACCGGAACTACGGTGCTCAGGTATTTCTTTATTAATTCCGGGTGCTCCTGTATGGCTTCACTCATGGAGCAGAAAATAATTCCAAGTTCACCCAATTGTGCCTTAAAGGTGGTGGCAATTGAAACGCTGTCTATCACTGCATCAACTGCAACACCGGACAGTCTTTTTTGCTCATCCAGTGAAATACCCAGTTTTTCGAAGGTTTTCCGGAGTTCGGGGTCAATTTCATCAAGACTATTCAGCCTGGCTTTTTGTTTGGGAGCAGAATAATAAATGATATCCTGGTAATCAATAGCGGGATAATTGAGGTTGGCCCAATGCGGTTCTTTCATATTTAGCCAGTGCCTGTAGGCTTTCAGTCTCCATTCAAGCATCCATTCCGGTTCGTTTTTTTTGGCTGAAATGAACCTGATCGTGTCTTCAGATAAGCCTTTTGGCGCCTCATCCGATTCAATATTGGTAACGAAACCATATTTATATTCGCTAAGAACTGTTTGTTCAATAGTGGTCCGGTCATCATCCATCACCTGCGGGTCTTTTAGTGCATCTGATTTCATGCCGCAAAGGTAGTTCTATTTGTACTTTAAAGTATAAACAGAATGTTTAAAACCGGGGAATTTCCCGAAAAAGTAAAGCGTGATCCAGGGTGTAAAGGTCAATAAGTTGAAGGTTTCAATTTTTAATACCGATTTAAATTATCCTTAAG
>CBIHLW010000601.1:0-1649 GCA_966210755.1 uncultured bacterium | reverse complement strand
TTATGGTGTTGCTTCCGCTCCGGAAGCATTAAGAATGAAATTATCAAAAACCGGAAAGATGCGGGGATACCGGCCCGGCTTTCCGCATCTTCACATTTTCTTTTTAAAAAATTTAGGAAATTGGGTTCATGAGGATGCGTTTCTTCCTGATGATTATTTTGTGCCCTGTGTGGATGTTCGCCCAGAACATCGAAAAGGATCATTATGACCGGATTCTTGGATTGAGGTCCATCAATACCACTTCTGTTTTATTGGACCATTCCATTCCGGACAATACCGTGTATGGTAGTGTATTCATCCGTAATAATGGCGATACAATTATGTCGCTCACCATGTATTTCAAAACACCTGCCATCACTTCAGTTAATAAAGGTTCGAAACTGATCATGGAGCTGGATGATGGCAGTGAGTTGCTCATGCATCATGCGGCGGATGACAGATCTTATGGCAGTAAAGACCTGGCTTTTGCTTTCATCACACTTGATGCGCATGCGGCCAGCCAGCTCAGAAATCATGCTGTTGTAAAATACCGCCTGGAAACTTCGGGCGCCTACATTGATGTTTTTATACGTGAAAAAGCAAAGTATGCGATCAGGGATATTGTGGTGTTGCTGGAAGAAAGAATGAGGGAAGAATAAGTAAGTCGATAGTCGGGAGTCTTGAGTCGGGAGTCGCGAGTCGGGAGTTCAAAGTCAGCTTAAACAAGATCAGAGAGCGTGCGTGCCGATTAGTTGTTATATTGTTGACGCTAAATTTTGTAAACGACCCGACTTTGAACTTTGAACTCGGACTCTGGACTCTGGCCTCCCGACTCGCCTTCACAGCCTCACCTTCACCCCTCCATTCACCACAAACCCTTCCACCGGTGCATAAATATCCCTGAATACAGGATTGTCAATTGTTCCTGAATAGATCGCATCAAACCTGGATTGTCTTGTATTCAGGAAATTTTCAAAATTGATGAAGAGGGATATGCTTTCCCAGATCTTTTCCGCCATGAATCCTGTTACCCAGTACGACCTTCCATAACTGCCGTCATTTAAAAGCTGCCTGCTGAAATAATAGGCTTCCAATCCAAGTTTCCATTTTTCTTCCACTTCATACATCAAAACATTATTGAGGCGATGCCTTGCAGTAAGCGGCATGGCTTCTTTATCATTTCCAAATGAATGCTTATTGGCATCAGTGAATGAATATCCAATGAAAAGCTTGAAATTATTATAATTAAATCGCAAATTGGTCTCTAAGCCTTTGGTGGTATAATATCCATGAAAATTCCGGAAGGTTAATCCTCCTCCGGTTGCAGGCACCATAACCATTGGGAATTTTAGCCTCGTATAAAAAAACAGTAGATTAACATTCATATCAATCTCACTTACATGTCCACTATAATTGATATCCCAGTTTCCGCCCAAAGAGCTTTCATTTCTGGCAATATGCATATCTATTGGCTTGAGATTTCTAAAATAGATCCTTTCAGATTCTTCTGTAAATAGTGTTGGTGCTTTATATCCTTTGCCACCACCTATCCGGGTAGTAACAGATGGTGAGAACCTGTACATGAAAGAAACCCTGGGTAATATCTCAATATCAATGTCGTTTACATTTTCTATTCTTAATCCGGATTCAATTATTGCACGATCGGAGAT
>CBIHLW010000600.1:0-1653 GCA_966210755.1 uncultured bacterium | reverse complement strand
CCCGAAGGGAAAATCACTTTCATCCAGCTTCACGATGATGAAAAAACGGCGGTGTCAGCTGCCCTGAAAACAATTTCAGAAACCGGAGGCACCTTCATCACCATCCATAACAATGGCAATAGAAATATCAGCTTTAACTGGAAGGGCACTACATTTAAATTTGATCCCAACCGGATATTTTCTTTTGAAGGAAGGAAACAAACGCTTCAGACATTTCATAATTACACGGCATCGGCAGACAGCCAGGTAAAATTATTTGCGGATTTTATTTTGGAACTGGTACCCGGAGATGGAGTGGTCATTGCCATACATAATAATACAAATAAGAGATTTTCAATTGATGATTACAAAAAGAACAGAAGGGATGAGGCACTGAAAGTTCATATCAACCAGCACATGGACCCTGATGATTTTGTTATTACCACTGAAAAATCGTTTTATGATCAGCTGGTGGCCCGGAACATCAGTACTGTATTGCAGCATAATGAAAAGATCAAAGACGATGGTTCCCTGAGCGTTCATTATGGAAAACAGGGAAGGGCTTATGTGAATATTGAGGCGGAACATGGGCATTTGCAGGAACAGTCGGAGATGATTAAGGCGGTTATAAAGATCATTGGAGGGTTAAAGGAATAACAGGCTGGCGTCTCAGATCCGGCTGGCATAAAAAATGATGAAGTAAGGTTAATGCAGTGCACATGAAAAGAGAGGACTGATTCTGCAGCTACCTGAAAATCGCTGATTTGTGAAAACATTACTTTATCTGTTGCCTTTATGCCTCTTCATGCAACATGTTCCTGAAATCAATTTTACTCCTGTTCATCCTCCTTTAAAGGTTAATAAAAGTTTTTTTCGCATAGGAGACCAGCTGATCACACTTGAGAAATATGGTAACACCAGGGAGCATAATTATGTGCTGGTTGGTTTGCACAATGATGCAGGCTTTCTCAGTGCTGCTTTTACAATGGTAGGTTCCTATCGGTCAGGCCTGATCAACCTGGTGAACACTAATGGAAGACAGGTGGTAGCAGACCTGTTTGATCAAAAACTTGTATTCGATCCAAACAATATTTTCACCAGCTGGGGCAGAAGGGAACACCTGAAAAAGAACCATTGCTGGAGCAAATCCTCCGATGAATATGTTCAACAACTGGCAAGATTTGTTTTGAACGAGATCCCCGCAGATAAAACCGTGGTAATGTTTTCTGATAAAAAAGAAAATATAGAAGATTATATGCAGGAAGGCACAAAGGAAAAACAGGCTAAAGATGTTTTCCTCGGTAAGACGCTGGATGCGAATACCATGTTTTTTACGCCTGATGAAGAGGTATTCAACCGGTTAAAAGCACAGGATCTGAATGTGGTACTTCAGCAAACCAGGAAAATAGAAGATGATGGTTCCCTGCCGGTGTATTGTGCCAAAGCGGACCGCAATTATCTTACGGTGACAGGAGGAAGTAACAATACTATTGAATTGATGAAGAAAGTGCATGAGGTTTTGCAATAAGCAGCCGTGTAAAAAATTAATAATTTCCCCGGATATTCAATAACGGGTAGGTTCATACGCACAGGATACTTCCTGTGATTTAAAGATCAAAAAATAAAGCCGGCTCCTTTCGGGACCGGCTTATTTTAATTAATTTATTTATACCT
>CBIHLW010000599.1:0-1655 GCA_966210755.1 uncultured bacterium | reverse complement strand
CAATTATATAAATACTGTTTCATATTAAATCTAGGCGGCCGGCAACCAAATAAAGGAAATGAATAAAATTTTGAATTACAGGAACAGAGACAATATTTTTTCAATACTTGAAATTGTTTTGATCATCTCTCTTGCCTGCGTTCCACTTTTTCTGACCTTTCCTTACAGGGTTAATATTTTTTTATCATGGGAAGGTGCATACAGGTTAAGCGAGGGGCACATACCATATAAAGATTTTGGAATGCCCCTTGGATATATGTACTGGGTGATCCCTGCCCTGTTCTTCAAAATTTTCGGCGTGCAGCTGATCACGCTTGTGAAAGCGCAGGTGTTCATCAATATCATTTCAGGCCTGGCATTCCGATCCATTTTTAAAAGTCTTGATATACAGCCGGGAATAAGACTGCTTGCGGTACTGCTCTACTGTATATCTTATTCTTTTTTCAATTTCTGGCCCTGGTATAACCATACCGTCATTGTGTATGAAATGGCAGGCCTTGCATTTTTAATGCACTATATTTTTAAGAATGGGAAATGGATCTGGCTTGTGCTAAGTGCATTTTTTATTTTCTGTTCTTTCTTTACAAAACAGGATGGCGGAGGACTGGCCTTTATGCTGGCATTTGTTATTCTTTGCTGGCATTGCTTCTATGAAAAAAAATGGATGCCGGTACTGCTATTCACCGGAAGCTTTTTTCTCATTGCACTGGCCATCATAGTGCCGGTGTCGAGGTTTAATTTTGGCTATTGGTTCAATCATGGACAGGCACCTCATACATCCAGGTTCTCGGTATCGGACGTGATAGGTGATTTTTTCAGTTATTCGCAATGGATCAAATTCTACCTGTTCATCATCATTTTACTTTCCATAGCTTATTTCAGAAAATGGAAAGGATTGCTGGAAGACAAAAAAGCCTCCGTGTTTTTATTACTGACGCTGGGGATACTTGCAGAAGCAGCCGTGCTGCAGGTTACAAGCTATACACCACCCGACAATAATATTTTCTTTCACAGTTTTGCTTTTGTTTTCATCCTGAGTTTTTTAAGTTATTTGTTAAAATTTGATTTTAAAAAAACCGGCACGCTCGCCATTGGTGTATTGGGCGTATTGCTATGGTGGAGCGGGGTTTTTTCAAAATACATTGAAAGGATACTGGACAGGGCCATGCCCCAGGCAGCACAGGAGATATCATCAACAGAAAACATAGTGAACAGGGACACCTATGTGATCAAACCTGAATCCAATGAGATCCCCATGACGGAATGGACCTTTACCGGTTTAAGCACTTTTCATAAAATTTATATGCCTAAACCAACGGCAGATGGCATTAACCGGCTGATGAATATGGAGCTCATCAAAAACAAAAAAGACCTCAGGGTTTTAAATATGACGGAACTGACTCCGCTGGCTGTTGAAATTCCATATGAATTAGAAAAAGGCCCCGGTGTTCCCCTATGGTTTCACCTGGGGGTATCCATGTTCAACCAGGAGGCACAACGGTATGAGACCATGATTGCCAATAAGCAGTTTGACCTGGTGCTTTTTGAGCATATCCCCTCTCTGAATAATTTTTATCCCTTCCGCACAAGGGACAGCCTTATGCGGCATTATCAAAAGATCGATTCATTTACCGCGACCCGCCGCGGCGATACCC
>CBIHLW010000598.1:0-1655 GCA_966210755.1 uncultured bacterium | reverse complement strand
ATTGTCCCATAGCAGCAGCATTATATCCCACTTTTACCAGGGTGCTTGAACCAGGTGCCACCGGGAGTTTTGAATATTCAGGCGTGGTGCAACCACAACCTGCCCATGCATTTTCAATGATTGCTGGTTTATCACTTGTGTTGGTAACTGTAAAATAATATACAGCCGGAACACTTTGTTTGATCTTGCCAAAATTGTATTTATCAACATCGGTTTTGATCACATCGGTTGCTTTTTGCTGGGCAGATGCAGCAAACCCTGTTACGATAGCTGCGGCAAGGATGAATAATTTTTTCATTTTCTTACTGAATTTGTGATTTTAAAAATTGAACAGATGCATTAACCGGAGCGGAACCGCCGGGTGCTTTCCATACCGTTCCTTTTATATTGATCTGTTTTGTTTGATTTCCGTTGTATGTAATGGTAATAGGTTTTTCAAAATAACCTTCGGAAGCTGCATTATAGCCCACTTTGATCTGACCGGTAGCGCCCGGTGCAACGGCTTCCCTGCTCCATTCCGGCGTGGTACAGCCACAGGAGGCCGTAACATTATCAAGTTTCAAAGGTACATTGCTCTTATTCACCCATTCAAAAGTGTAATAAACTGGTTTGTTTTGAGGGATCTTTCCAAAATCATGTACCAGCATTTTCAATTCAAGGAGGTCGGCGGCCTGATGTTGTACAGGTTTAAGCACGGCCCCGGATGTCTGGGCCCTTACCAGAGCAAAAAAGAAAATGAATGTTATTGCTAAAATGAGTTTTTTCATAATAGTTACCGGATTCCAAAAATAAGGCAAACCGGCCGTAAACCATAGCCTTCCGGCCAGGCCTTTTGGATTTTTTAACGATGAGGGCCTAAAGCCTATTTTTGCCACATGGAAAATTCATTCGAAGCCGGTCAGCATTTGGAAAAATTATCATTTGATAATTTCAGGCAGGAAGTCCTGGACGATTACCGTTGGGTATGTATCAGCAGGGAAGTAAGCCTTTTAGGCAGAAAAGAAGTACTTACCGGTAAAGCCAAATTTGGCATATTTGGAGATGGTAAGGAAGTGGCGCAGGTGGCCATGTCCAAATTTTTCCAGCCCGGCGATTTCCGTTCAGGGTATTACAGGGATCAGACCTTTATGTTTGCAAGCGGGCTGGCCACAGTAAAACAGTTTTTTGCCCAGTTATATGCAGATCCGGATGTTGAACACGAGCCCTTCAGCGCAGGCCGGCAGATGAATGCCCACTTTGCCACACAGATGGTAAATGAGCAGGGGGAATGGCTGGATCTGGCCAATATGAGAAATGTATCGGCTGATATTGCACCAACCGCAGGCCAGATGGCAAGAGGTTTAGGACTTGCCTTTGCATCCAAATCTTTCCGTAATGTAAAAGCGCTTGGTTCCCTGAGTCACCTTTCCAATAATGGCAATGAAGTGTGTTTTTGCACAATAGGCGATGCTTCTACTTCTGAAGGTCCGTTCTGGGAAACCATGAATGCAGCTGCGGTATTGCAGGTGCCCCTGGCTGTTTTTGTATGGGATGATGGATATGGAATTTCAGTTCCTAAAAAATACCAGACCTCGAAAGCTTCCATTTCAGATGCGCTTAGCGGGATGCAGAAAGAAGATGGCAGCAATGGTATCAATATATATAAAATTAACGGC
>CBIHLW010000597.1:0-1667 GCA_966210755.1 uncultured bacterium | reverse complement strand
GTTATATTCAAATGAATTGATCGGTCTCTGCCTGGCTTTTTCAATACTGATCTGGCATGAAATCACAATTAAAAATTATGATAAGACCGGAAATTATATTTTTCTTCTCCTTATTGTTATTATCCTGCCATTCAACTACAGATACAACATCATCTCAAACTAAATTAAAATTGGAGCTGATGGATTCCCCAGCAGATTCCACCAGCGCTGAACCTTATTTATCCACTGATAAAAATGGTACTGTTTATCTTTCATGGATAGAAATGAAACCGGGAAATAATATACTCTGGTATTCAACATTTGAAAATGAAAAGTGGCGCGAACCAAAAATTATAGCCTCCGGCGCAGACTGGTTTGTGAATTGGGCTGATTATCCCCAGATAGCATCCGACGGTGAGAACAATTTGATTTCCCATTTTTTAGAAAAAAGCGATAAAGGCACTTATACATACGATATAAGATACAGTATCTCTTCAGATGATGGATTGACGTGGACTGATCCTGTGATCTTACATGATGATGGGAAAAAAGCTGAACATGGATTTGTTTCCATGGTACCATATGAAGGCAATTATTTTATTTCGTGGCTTGATGGCAGAAATGCAATGACAGAGGAAAGTCATGGACACGGATCACATCATGGCAGTATGACCCTCCGTGGTGCAATTGTAGATAAGGCAGGGAAGAAATTAAAGGAATGGGAACTTGATGATCGTGTATGTGATTGTTGTCAGACCAGTGCCGCCATCACCCTAAGCGGACCAGTGGTGGTTTATCGCGACAGGTCGGAAAATGAGATCAGGGATATTTCAATTGTGAGATTTGTGAATGGACAGTGGACCCGGCCAAAATCAATTTCTGCTGATAACTGGATAATAAATGGCTGTCCGGTAAACGGTCCCCGTATAGTTGCGGAAGGAAATACTGTTGCGGTTGTATGGTTTTCGTCTCCGGAGAAAGAGCCGCAGGTAAAAATTGCTTTTTCAGAAAATGGAGGTGAAACGTTTTCTGATCCTGTCCGGGTAGATGAAGGAAGATCCATTGGCCGTGTTGACCTGGAGTTAATGAATGAAGAAACTGCCATGGTGAGTTGGATGGAAGGTTCTGAGATCAGGTGCAGAAAAGTTCACAGGACAGGGGATAGGGATTCCTCCATCATTATTTCTCAAAGTTCCGATCAGCGGTCAAGTGGTTTCCCACAAATGACCAGATCAGGTGATCAGGTCATTTTTGCCTGGACTGATGATAAGGAAAAGAGGGTGAAGACGGCGAGATTGTTTTAGGACTTGTTTGCATCAAGCTTTGGAAAGAGGAAACCTGGCAGGTGATACCATGATGCCCTTAACAAGTTTATTTTAGCAGGATTTATTGAAAATTATTTTTTTCCATGGAGTCAATCCCCTTATTTTTGCACTCCCATCAAAAAAAGGGAGTTTAGCTCAGCTGGTTCAGAGCATCTGCCTTACAAGCAGAGGGTCGGCGGTTCGAACCCGTCAACTCCCACAAAAGCCTTACTGATATGTAGGGCTTTTTTTATGTGGTTACTTTACATCTAATATTCTTCATCCCTCAACAAGTATTATATCGGCCATACCGGGGCTAAAAAGGAGGAACGATTACGTAGGCATAACTCAAATCACAAGTGCTTCACTGGTCAAACTGCCGAT
>CBIHLW010000596.1:0-1676 GCA_966210755.1 uncultured bacterium | reverse complement strand
CCTCCTGCAGATTCCATAACCAGGATAAAAGACAGGATTGCGGAATCCAGGCAGAAGGAATTAAAACAAGATCCGCTGGAAAAGGAACATATAAAAGATACTGTGGCAATAGATATACCATTAACTGAAAAAGAGGATGTAAAACTTCCTGCTGAATTTAAACGGTCAACAGTGAAAAAGTATTCAGAAAGTTCTACTTCTGAAGGATTTGGTCTGGTGTACTTTGATCAGCATGAAAATGGAATTGACACCATACGTTTGATCATTCCCAACCCTCCTGTTATGCTAAAGCAGGATGAGGCCAAAAATAAAGATGAAAAATTATTTCTTGATATCAGCAATACACCTGTGAAAGAAAATAAGGTAAATACTACTGTGCCAAAGAATAATTGTCCGGATGTAGCCTCTGAAGCTGACTTTCATAAGTTGCGTAAGAATATGGCTGGTGAAGAAACTGATGAGGATATGGTGGCCGTTGCCAAAAAATATTTCAGGAATACCTGTTTTTCTACAGAGCAGGTAAAAAATCTCGGCGTATTGTTTTTAACATCTGCGGGGAAGTATTTGTTTTTTGATGCCGCTTATTTTCATGTTACGGACCGTGAGAATTTTCCGGCACTGGGAGCTGAGATCAGCGATAGCTATTACCAGAAAAGATTCAAAGCATTAATAGGAGAATAAGATGCCACGTTATTTTATTGAAGTGGCATATAAGGGTACAAACTACAGTGGCTTCCAGGTGCAGGAGAATGCCTTAACCATCCAGTTTGAAATTGAAAAGGCCTTTTCAGTTATTCACAGGGAGCCTGTAAGGTTAACAGGCTCGTCCCGCACCGATGCAGGCGTTCACGCGCTTCAGAATTATTTCCATTTTGATTTTGTTTCACCGGTAAATGAAAGGTTCGTTTATAAGATGAACGCCATCCTTCCCCCGGACATCACGGTAAGGAACATTCACCAGGTGCCTGATACTGCACATTCAAGGTTTGACGCCATTGCCAGGGAATATGCCTATCATATATACTGGAGGAAGGATCCATTTCTCAGGGATCTGGCATTTTATTATCCATATAAGATGGAAGAAGAACTGCTGCACCAGGCAGCTGCTATCCTGTTGAGGCAAACCAACTTCTTTGCCTTCACAAAAACTAACACACAGGCCAGTAATTTCAAATGCACAATAGAAAAATCCGGCTGGAAGAAAGAAGGGGAGCAGCTGGTCTTTAATATTAAGGCCAATCGCTTTTTGAGGGGGATGGTAAGGTTACTCACTGCTTCCATGTTGCAGGTAGCCCGTAACAGAATCACCCTACAACAGTTTGAGAACTTGTTTATGGAAGAAGAAAAATGTGGATTTTCAGTGCCTCCACAAGGTTTGTATCTGACTTCGGTATCATATCCTGAAAATTATTTCCTTTGATGGGCGTGCATTTCAAAGCATTTGCAAAGAAATTCTCTGAAATCTTTTGGAATGAATAAGCAATGCCCCGTATCTTTGCGTCCGCTTTTTGAAATCGATCGGACAGTATAAATCATAGAAAGGGCTTTTGCATTTTTTTATGATTAAAACTGCAAATTAATTTGTTGAGTATCATTTACTTACCTTATCTTTGCAGCCGCTTTTTGATTGAAATAAGTACACAGGTTTTTAAAATTTCTATTCACAGATTTTTGTG
>CBIHLW010000595.1:0-1677 GCA_966210755.1 uncultured bacterium | reverse complement strand
ATGCATAAAGTTGAAAATGTAAAACCATTATTTAACCGCCTGAGGCTGGTTGTTGGCCTACAAGTAAATTCTTTCGATAGTTAGCAAGAGGCTTTTCTTCAACGGTATTGAACCAGACAGGAATTAATTTATTTGCGTTTTGGTTATTAGATACAGTTTGTTTTTTTGAATGTCCCAATCGATGAGGGCATTTAACCTCTGTCCCCGCCTTCAACCTCTTTCCCCCTCTTTCAACCTCTTTCCCCTCCTTTAACCTCTTTTCTCTCCTTTAACCTCTTTTCTCTCATTCAACCTCTTAGCCCCATCTCTTTCCCCTTCTTTAACATCTTAGCCTTAAATTTGCCTTCCTTAACCATTCCAGTTATTATGTCGAAATTTTCAACCTTTCCATTCAAGGGTAAAAAAGCACTGATCCGTGTGGATTTCAACGTACCGCTTGATAAAGAATTCAACATTGCTGATGATACCAGGATAACAGCTGCTGTCCCCACTATAAAAAAGGTCCTGGATGATGGTGGAAGTGTGATCCTTATGTCTCATCTTGGCCGGCCAAAGGAAGGTCCCGCCGAAAAATATTCATTAAAGCATATCCTCCCTCATTTATCTAAACTATTGGGAACAGAAGTTCAATTTGCCAATGATTGCATAGGGGATGAAGCTGTTCAAAAATCAAAAGATCTACAACCCGGGCAGGTTTTGTTGCTTGAAAATCTCCGCTTTTATAAAGAAGAAGAAAAAGGTGATGAAGCGTTCGCGGAAAAACTTTCAAAACTTGGAGATGTCTATATAAATGATGCATTTGGAACAGCTCACAGGGCTCATGCATCCACTGCTGTCATTGCAAAATTCTTTTCGCCCGAAAATAAAATGTTTGGCCTTGTGATGGAGGGAGAAGTTATTAGCGCTGAAAAGGTTTTGAATAGTTCAGAAAAACCTTTTACTGCCATCATCGGTGGCGCTAAGGTTTCCGATAAAATCATGATCATTGAGAACCTGTTGGAAAGAGCCACTGATATCATTATTGGTGGTGGCATGGCCTATACCTTCTATAAGGCCATGGGCGGTCAGGTTGGAAATTCACTTGTAGAGGAAGACAAACTCGATACTGCCAAAGAATTATTATCCAAAGCAGAAGCCAAAGGCGTTTGCATCCACCTTCCTGACGATTCTATTATTGCCGACAGGTTTGCGGCTGATGCTGAAGTATCCTCTTCATTAAGTAATACCATTCCGGATGGCTGGATGGGACTTGACATTGGACAAATGGCCTGTGAAACGTTTACCAAAGTGATACTGGATTCAAAAACCATTTTATGGAATGGACCGATGGGCGTTTTTGAAATGGAAAATTTCCAGCATGGCACAAAAACCATTGCAAAAGCAGTTGCTGAGGCAACGGGAAAAGGAGCATATTCCCTGGTAGGGGGCGGTGACAGTGTATCGGCTGTCAACCAGTTTGGATACGCCGATGATGTCAGTTATGTTTCCACCGGCGGCGGTGCCATGCTTGAATATTTTGAAGGAAAAGAATTGCCCGGTATTGCAGCGCTGAAGTGACATTATTGCACAGTTTGTTTGTGGTGCGTGATTTGATGCATCTCATCAGTTATTTATAATTACTTTTAATCAACAAAAAAATCAAAAATGAAAAATCCTATACTCTGGATTGTTCTGGGT
>CBIHLW010000594.1:0-1679 GCA_966210755.1 uncultured bacterium | reverse complement strand
GTTATGTTATGGCCTCCGAGAAAATGATTGATGAATTCCAGTTCCTTCATATTCTGTTGGATGTCTTCAAATGGAATATCATCGCGATCGAGCAGTTCTTTTTGATATGATCTTTGTTGGAATGAGGGCATCAGTAATGTGCTGTAAAGGTTTCAACAGTTAATCCGGGGCCAAACGAAGCGCCGAATAATTTTTTTACTTTTTCTTTTTGTTTCATCATTTCTTTCATCACAAATAAAATTGTAGCGGAGGAAAGATTCCCAAAATCTTTCAACACATGATACGACGTGTCCAGTTGTCCATTGGTAAGTTCAAGCGAATGGTGAATGGCTTCCAGTATCTTTTTGCCGCCGGGGTGTATACACCAGTGAGAAATATGATCCCTGTTTAGGTTCTCACTTCTAAGTGCACCTTCCACAATAGTGGCGAAATCTTCTTCAATCAGGTCAGGAATATATCCGCTCAGGGTCATGAGGAATCCTGATGATGAAAGTTCCCAGGCCATATCCCGTTTTCCTTTTGGTATGATCTCACTATAAAAATGGTCGAGGTGCAAACCTTTATGGACGTTGTCATCTGAAGTAATGAGGGCCGCTGCCGATCCGTCGCCAAATAAAAGTGATGACATCATATTGTCCATAGTGCTTTCACGCTGAAAATGTATAGTGCATAGTTCCGTGCACACCACC
The DNA here is from genome assembly GCA_966210755.1 of uncultured bacterium. Lineage (GTDB taxonomy): Bacteria > Bacteroidota > Bacteroidia > Chitinophagales > Chitinophagaceae > Flavisolibacter. Next base: position 990 of record CBIHLW010000594.1, on the reverse strand, counting down.
AGCACCCGGGCCTTGCGTTCTGATCTGCAAATGGCATCTGCCAACTTCAGGGCATGTACGGCGGCATAACATCCCATGAAGTTGATGGATGTTCTGGAAGTATTTTTAGGGAGGTCGAGCAGTTCCATTACCTGAAGGTCAAGTCCCGGTGCACTCATGCCGGTGCAACTCACTGTTATCAGATGTGTAATGGATGCAAGATCATGCTGGTGGTTCAGGCAGTCGCGTATGGCATCTACCGACAATGCCGGAGCATGCTTATGATATATGGCCATCCTTTGCTCCAGCAGGGGAAAGGGTTCCAGGTTTTCGGTTTGCGGATAAAATTTCCATTCCTGAACAGGTTTGCTGTAATCAGCAATTACGGAATAGCGTTGGTCAATACCGCTCTGGTGATAAAGAAATTTTAATTTTCGTTTATCCATATCATTTAGAGCAAACACCTGTTGCATGAAATGAAGAATCTCCATCTGTGGGTGTATATAGGAAGGAACTGCTGTGCCTATAGATATAACCTTGCTCAAAATTTCAATATAATTAGAATGATAAAAAAAGCAGTTGTGCACAGGGTGGAAAGGATATTCATTTTCAGGCTGTTTTTGAAATCTGCCTGCGATTCATCGTTCCATACCTTTCTCATCCAATACAAAAAAAATAATACCACGGGTAACATAATGAGGAGGAATAAAAGAAAATATCCGGGTTCACTATTATTGAAACGCAGATATAGCAATAAGGTTGCTGTTAAAAATAAAATCATGCTGAAAAGGAAGCTTCCTTTTTTCCCCAGCAGCATGCTGATGGTTTCTACTCCATCTTTCCTGTCGTCTTCATGCTGGTAAATTTGGGTAAGAGGGTATAGGGCTCCTATCAGCAATCCTGAAATTATACAGGGCAAAATAGGAATGTTAAAAGTGGTTCCTGGAAAGATTGACTGATAGGAAATGTAAAAGACCAGCGCTCCCTGGAAAATAAACACAGTTATAAAAC
>CBIHLW010000593.1:0-1680 GCA_966210755.1 uncultured bacterium | reverse complement strand
AGGCGAATCGCAATTTATGTATGCCCGTTATTGAAGATGCGAAACTTCCTTCCCAGGTGGCTATACCATTTTCCGGCCTGAATTCTTTAGGAAGGTATAATCTGGAATCATTGAGAAATTCAAAACTGATATCTGATTCTGCTCTTTGTACTGTTACACCATCTGAATTATCCCTGTCATTACTATAACTGGCAGTTAACCATCCGGCTTCATCATTTTTTGAATAAAGCTTCAATGCGCTCAATGACCTGTATGGCCTGGTATCGCCAACATATGTAAGCGAATAATTATCCCAGAGAATGCCATAATTTTTTTTGGAAATCAGGAATGGAACCGCTACTTCAGTATTATTTTGAAATAACTGCACCTGGTAGGTTTTGTAATTCATCAGGCCATCCTGGTGTTGTCCCAACCCATACCATGCATCATCGGGCAGGGTTTCAAAAGTCTGTTGAACATTGAATAAGGGCTGGCCCTCAAAAACCTGCGGGGTTAATTTCCGGCTGAAAGGTTTTTCCGACAATAAGATCCGGTCATGTTCATCAAGAAAAAGTATACTGGCATTTTCCAGACTGGCAACCACAGAAAGTTTTGAAGTTACCAGCCACACCTTACCATTCAGCTCCCGAACATTCCATGTAACGCCTGGAAAGGAACGGTTGGTTATCATAAGACTCTCCTGCTTCAATTGCGCACCATAGGGCACAGCCGTTACCCTTATGATGGCAGGGCTTATCACATTTATATGAACTTCTTTAATTCTTCCGGAATAAACTGAGTCAGGGCGGAGTATGATACCGTCTTCAGTTATGATGAAGTCAACTGCATGCAATGACCCTGTCACAAAAAATAAAATACAGGATAAAATGATCTGCTTGTAATATCTTCTGTTCATATTCAAAAATCCTGGTTGCCGATATTTTATATTTAATTAAGATTCTACAGATAACTGCTCATCCATCCTGGCTTTTCTCCAAGCTCATTTACTTTAGTATAGCATTGACCTTTGATCTGTTGCAGGATCTTCTGTCAGTTATGTTTTAACAAATGATATAAGGTTAAAGCTGAAATGTTTCTTTCTCATACAATTTATTATTCCTGATCTGCCTGATCCTTTTTATAATTTCAATGCAGGCGCGGCTGTTGTGATAGGGACATTTCCATATCCCGGCTTTGTCTTCCTTCAACATAGGCCTTGCATCTTCAAACACACCCCAATACCATTCACCTGTATTGTCCCTTATATATTTTTTGACAAACTGCCAGCTGTTCAGGGAATGCCGGAGATATTTTTCATCACCGGTATTTTGCCAGGCATTGAAAAATCCAACCATGGCTTCCGCCTGTGGCCATGAATGCTTTTCTTTTACAAGATGGTGTTTTGCGCTGTCATATTCATACCACAAACCTCCATCTTTATCAAGTCCTTCTGCAGCGGCTTGCGTCAGCACCAGTGAATATTTTCTGACCTTTTCCAAAAGAAGATCATTGTCACATAATTCGGCAGCTTCCTGGAGCAGCCATGCAGCTTCAATATCATGTCCATAGGAATGAATACCTGATCTTTCATTCCATCCCATATCGAAAAACAACACCAGGTGCCCGGATTCTTTTGAGATAATATGGTCAATGAACAGCTCCACCAGTCCCTTCAAATGCATTTTAAGTGATGCGTCGGGC
>CBIHLW010000592.1:0-1684 GCA_966210755.1 uncultured bacterium | reverse complement strand
TCACCTTCACGGGTTCAAAAACCACAGGGCTGATGCTGAAATCACATAAAAGGATACTTGAAGAAGCCGTTCCTTTCAATATGGAAGCTGATTCGCTGAATTGCATGGTGCTTGGCAAAGATGTTCATCCGGGTTCACCGGAGTGGGATATATTCATCAAAGAAGTTAGAAAAGAGATAACGGTTAAGGCCGGACAAAAATGCACTGCTGTCAGAAGGATCTTTGTTCCTGAAAACCTGATTGAAGATGTTTCGGCTGCTTTGGGAAAGGCGCTGTCGCAAACCACTGTTGGAAACCCATTGAATGAAAAGGTGCGCATGGGTGCCCTGGCCGGCAAGGATCAAAGAGAAGAGGTAAAACAAAACATCGGGAAACTACTTGCTTCCTCACAAATCATTTACGGGTCGCTTGATAGCATTGAATTGATTGATGCCGATGCTGTAAAAGGAGCATTCCTTTCACCTGTTTTATTGTTAAATGAAGATCCTTTCAAATCGGAAACCGTTCATGATATTGAATGCTTTGGTCCGGTCAGCACCCTGATGCCTTACAGGGATATGGAAGAAGCGATCGTGCTTTCCAAAAAAGGAAAGGGGTCATTATGTTGTTCAATTGTTACGGCAGATGACAGGATAGCAACAGAGTTTGTGATTGGCGCAGCAACACATCATGGGAGAATTCTTGTATTGAACCGTGATTGTGCTAAGGAAAGTACCGGCCATGGTTCTCCCTTACCTATGCTCGTTCACGGCGGACCGGGAAGAGCAGGAGGTGGAGAAGAAATGGGTGGAGTAAGAGGTGTAAAACATTATATGCAAAGAGTGGCTGTGCAGGGATCTCCAACAACCATTACAGCCATTACCCAACAATACCAGCCCAACGCAAAAGGCCTTGCAACTGATGTGCATCCTTTCAGAAAATATTTTGAAGAATTAAATACAGGTGACCAGATCATCACCAAAAGCAGGAAGATCACCAGTGAAGACATAGATGCTTTTGCCCGGTTAAGCGGCGACCATTTTTATGCGCACAAAACCAGCACCGATTTTTCAGGGACCATGTTTGAAAGACAGGTAGCCCATGGATATTTTATTATGAGTCTTTCTGCAGGATTGTTTGTAGATGGAAGTGAATTGGGCCCTGTGTTATTGAACTATGGTATTGATGAATTAAGATTTACCAAACCTGTATATCCGGGCGCGGAGATCCATATTAAATTCACCTGTAAGGAAAAACTCCCGCAGGACCTAAAAGATGAAAATGATATACCAAAAGGAATTGTGAAGTGGCTGGTGGAAATGATTGATGAAACAGGAGAGCATGTTGGAATTGCAACGATTTTGACGATGGTTAAGCTAAGAGGTTAAAGGAGAGGAAGGAGGTTAAAAGAGAGGCTAAGAGGGTAAAGGAGGGGAAGGAGGTTAAAAGAGAGGCTAAGAGGGTAAAAGAGTGAAAAGAGGTTAAAGGAGAAGCTAAGAGGGTAAAAGAGTGGAAGGAGGTTAAAGGAGAGGAAGGAGGTTAAAAGAGTATGGCCTTTTTTAATTTAATGATTTAATTATCCTTTTCTAATTGTTCTCCACCAAAATTATTGAACACCCTGTGAATGCCCTCCTTCATTTTATTCACTTTGAAGTTGATAAGCATACCATGTTTTAAATTCATAAGTGAAAGATAAGTATGGACC
>CBIHLW010000591.1:0-1696 GCA_966210755.1 uncultured bacterium | reverse complement strand
TTATTGTTCAGTGTATCAAGTCCGGGTATTTTAATGGAACCGTAAGCGCCGGAAGGTGATCCCTGCAGATAGATCTTATCTGCATTGCTGTTATCAATAGCCGCCACCCAGTTACCACCCGGTTGAACATTTACAAAATTGCTCTGGCCAAAGCCTGAGTGCACAAAGCTCACAGCGGATGTTGTATCATTCCCGTTGTGTTTGTAACGGTAATAAACAATAAGCCGGGTATTATTTATATCTGCCAGGTTAAAATAGGCAAATGCATTTCCGGAATTGGAAGATTTTACTGATAGTCCCGGAAGTAATTTTTTGAAGGCGGAGTCAGTTGAGAACCCTGAATTGGCACCACCTGAATCGGTTGTGAAAGAGGCAATCTTATCGCCTATGGAATTATTCAGACGGATCCTCAATACATTCTTTATATATCTCGCTGCGGTATCACCTGGTTCCTGTACCAGCGTTGAATCCAGGTCATCCCTGATGCTGTATGTTTTTGTACCCAGCAGGGCACCACCAAAATCGGAAGCAGGATCATTATAAAAATAAGCGGTATCGGAGCGGAAGCCTGCGTTCTGGTCAATTTCAAATACGGAAACTGTTTGAATACCATTGCCCAGGGTATCGCCATAGGCACCGGCATAGGCCAGCTGGAGTACAACGGAATCAATGGTATGAATGGTATCTTTCTTTGGTTTGAACGGGTAAGTGCCATACATGGAAGTGGAACTTAGATTGAATGCAAAGTTCGCGTGCATGCTTCCAAACTCAGCATCATCTATATGACCCAGGGCCAGGTAATCAAAATAACCTACCCTTGTGCTGTCAAAGAAGATCCTGTTGATGGTGCTGGCTTCGTAATCAACCTGGAAAGTATTTATATTATCAATCGGAGGTATCAGTCCATCGCCGATTTCTGTGGCTTCATTTATTTTTTTACAGGAAAAAAAACCAATGAGTGAAAGGGATATGAATAATAAAGCCAGTCTGTTCTTTTTCACGAATGTTGATTAAAGCAGTTTGAAATTTACTTGCTCGCAAGATCGCTATACAGTTGTAAATAGTCTGTTAAATCAGATTCTGCATTGTAAGGCAAGGTTTTCTTTCCGCGTACTTTAGTAAACTCTTCAATTAATTTCTTCTCAACTTTTTCTGCTCCGAAACTAATGGCATCTGCATAGGTAGCGCCACCACGGAACATAGCAATATTATTAGAATCCTTATAGGGTTCCAGGTCCTTATCCTTAATGGAAGGATGAATGGTTGCCTTTGAAAGAAAATCAGATCCAAGCTTTTCTTTGAAAGTGTTTTGTCCTATGGTATATACAATTTTGCTATGTGCAAATACCGGTTCTTTTTTATATACCGTTTTCAGGTACATTGGTATAAGTCCGGACATCCAGCCACTGCAATGAATAATGTCAGGAGGCCATCCGAATTTCTTTACTGTTTCAAGCGCGCCCTTACAGAAGAATATTGTTCTTAAGCCATTATCATCAAACCATTTTTCCTTGTCGTCCGTGAAAATGTGTTTTCTTTTGAACAGGTCCTCATTATCCAGGAAATAAACCTGCAGTCTTGCATTGGGTAATGAAGCCACTTTTATCTGAAGTGGAAAATCTTCATTATCTATTGATACATTGATACCGGATAAACGTACAACTTCATGCAAACGGTGCCGGCGCTCATTGATGGC
>CBIHLW010000590.1:0-1705 GCA_966210755.1 uncultured bacterium | reverse complement strand
AGGTAACTTTTCCATTTTATCATTGAGTCCATCCCAGGTCCAGCTTCCTTTAAGTCCGGTAAGTCCATTCTTTACCAGGTAACGTACGGGCCTGCCCAGCACATCAAAAATGATAACATTGGCAACGTAACCCGGTTCTTCAAGCCTATACTGGATCAATGCCATATCGTCAAATCCATCGCTGTCGGGTGAGAAAATTTCAGGATGGATCACCAGTCCTGAATTTGAATTGATGTCCTGCTTTGCCTGGGAATTGACTGAGGTAGGTGTAGCAAATCCGCTGGAATAGGAAGCCGAATGCCAGTTGAATTTATCCAGAGATGATTTTTCTGTATCCAGTCTTTCAAGCGATACACCTTCGGGGTTACTGATCAGTGCAAAATGCCATTTATCTGAATATTGAACTTCATCCAGTATCAGGCCCTGGCTGTTGGTGATGATTACTGTGCCTTTATCATCAGGATAGGAGGGCATGGTGTTTATCTGGAATACGCACCCCGGTTCTTTTACAAAATAATTTAGGCCCAGTGACAGGGCATTTTCAGTAATTACATAATGTTCACCCGGATACAGATTGAATTTAGATTCACTGGCCTTTTTTAAGGAACCAACATCTCCAGATGCATTCCTGTTGGCAATGTAAATTCCGGATGCATCAATGATTTTTTCAGACCGGTTTTTCAATTCTACAAAATCATAGGCGCCCTGTTTTGAGTTGAATAATATTTCATTGATCACAATATCGCTGGGTACAGCTTCAATAGCCAGGCCGGCCTTTGTTTTATTAAAGACTCCAATGGTATTATTCATACAATCTGTTACATTCCTTACCAGTAATTCGTAAACCTTTTCTGTTTGCAATGGTGCGGAGAGTTGCAGGGCCACTTCCCTGAATAAAGGAGCGATGGGAAAAGCATTTGAAATGATCATGTTATTATTGATTGAATAGTTGGAAAAATCCGATGCGGATGCGCTGTCAAGCGATTCGTTGAAAACAGCAATGAAAGTGATGCTGTCTTTATTATAGGTCCTTAATAGTTGGGGAGGATCGTGATCAACGGTGGTTCCATCAACAGAATTTATTTGTCCCGGAGTTCCTCCCTGTATATGCGTACTGGCGGTCCAGTTTTTTTCACCGGTGCAGGGAATATCCGGGTCTATCATTTCAAGCGACCAGCCACCTTCTTTTTTTAAGCTATTAGGAAACCATAAAGAGGAATAAGCAACAGCATGAATGGTTTTACCTTCAGAAGATTGCAGGCTAATGAGATCCCCGTCGTTATCAAAAGACGGGAAACCGGTAACACCAAGGGCTTTTCCAAATGCAGAAAAATTATTTACCTGGCTGTTGGCACATAGAATTACAATGCTGTCTGGTTTTAGAATATAGGAGGAGGAAATGCTGCCGTTTGCAACCGCATCACCCAGTTTCCAGCCATTCAGCGAAATACTTTTTGTTGAACGGTTCCTCACCTCAATGTATTCTGCATTGGGTAATCCAATAGAAGGGGAAGGATCCGCCATTATTTCAGTGATCACCAGGTCAAACCTTTCTGCAACCTGCGCTTCCGGAATAGCCGGTAGGGCCAGCAGTATATAGGGAATGAATTTTAAAAGTTTCATGATGCCAAGCTAAATGGCAATGGAAAGAAAACCCTGGTAAAAACACCAGAGATTTTGGAGAAAAAAACATTTCACATTACAT
>CBIHLW010000589.1:0-1730 GCA_966210755.1 uncultured bacterium | reverse complement strand
GTTCAAGTTTATCAACATGATAACGGACCTTATCAAAATAGGTTTCCTTTACTTTATTACAATAGGCGATAGCTTTTTCTCTGGTGTCCTCCACATTATTACATTCTTTTCTGGCCTCGATCATTTCAGTTACCAGCTGGCTAACCTGATTGATATGTTCAGATAGTTTTGAGATCACTGCAGTTCTTTGCGAACAGGCATTTTCAGCAAGTCCTATTTCTTTTAATCCTTTTACGTTTTCAATAAGTTTGTTCTGATAATTTATGGCTGATGGTAAAACATAGGTTGTGGCCAGTTCTGCCATTAGCCTGCTTTCGATCTGTACTTTCTTGATGTATTTTTCCAGCTCTATTTCATGTCTTGCTTCCAGTTCAAGGTGATTATAAACATTGTTGTTTTCAAATAAATGTTTGGCCTTTTCTGTTACCATGGCATCCAGTGCAGGTGGAGTGGTTTTTATATTTTGCAAACCTCGCCGCTCTGCCTCTTTTTCCCATTCCTGGCTGTATCCATCTCCTTCAAACAATATTTTTTCACTGGCAACAATATAACCGCGGATCACATGTATGATCGCAATCTCTTTTTTCTCTCCTTTTTCTATCAAAGCATCCACCTCTTTTTTGAAGTTTTTCAGGGTTTCAGCCATGATGGTATTCAGCACTGTCATGGCATTTGCACAATTGGCTGAAGAACCTACCGCCCTGAACTCAAATTTATTTCCCGTGAATGCAAATGGAGATGTTCTGTTTCGGTCAGTATTATCCATCAATAATTCCGGTATGCTGCGGTGAATATCGATCTTCAACATGCTTTCATCTGTTTCATCCATATCCTGGGTTACCCTTTGCTTGATGTCTTCAAGAACTTTAGTAAGATATTGACCAATGAAAACGGAAATGATGGCGGGGGGTGCTTCATTTGCGCCCAGACGGAAATCATTACTTGCCGACGCTATTGAAGCCCTCAGCAGATCGGAATAATCATGAACCGCTTTAATTGAATTCACAAAGAAAGCAAGGAACATCAGATTTGTCTTTGGCGTTTTGCCTGGGGCCAGCAGGTTCACCCCTGTGTCAGTGGCAAGACTCCAGTTATTATGTTTGCCGCTTCCATTGATACCGGCAAAAGGCTTTTCGTGTAATAGCACCCTGAGTTTGTGACGGGCTGCCACGCGTGACATTACATCCATCAGCAATGTATTGTGGTCTACGGCAAGGTTAGCTTCTTCAAAGATCGGGGCACATTCAAATTGCGCGGGTGCAACTTCATTATGCCTTGTACGAAGCGGAATACCCAACCTGTAAGATTCAGTTTCGAAATCTCTCATAAAGGCATACACTCTTTCAGGTATGGAACCGAAATAATGATCTTCCAGTTGTTGTCCCTTTGCCGGGCTGTGTCCGAAAACGGTTCTTCCACAACCAACAAGATCGGGACGTGCATTGAACAATCCTTCATCAATTACAAAATATTCCTGTTCCCATCCCAGGGTTGGAATAACCCTGGCAACATTTCTGTCAAAATAATTACACACATCTACCGCTGCATTATTTACGGCTTCCAGTGCTTTTAGTAATGGAGCTTTGTAATCAAGCGACTCTCCTGTGTAAGAAACAAATATGGTAGGAATGCACAAGGTTTTACCTATACCAATGTCCATTATAAATGCTGGTGAAGAAGGATCCCATGCCGTATAACCGCGAGCTTCAAATGTAGCTCTGAGTCCGCAG
>CBIHLW010000588.1:0-1737 GCA_966210755.1 uncultured bacterium | reverse complement strand
TCTTTATTTGACCAGGGCTTTTTTCAAACGCCTTCGGTTAATAATACAACGGTTGTTCAACCATTGATCCAAACTTTAATGGACAGGCGGGATGGTATTATCACTTCTCAGGAAGCGGACCAACAATTAAATTTCTATAAGCAACAGGATATTCGCCGGGAATATGAATAACATTACTACCAAAATTCTCTCAACAAACAGGTATCCGTCAACCTGACGGGAGGTGGTGCCATACACCATTATTCACTCAATGCCGGCTTCGACGAAAACGAAACTGGGATTGTTGCCAATACCTATAAGCGGCTGACACTGGATTTGAAAAATACCTGGAAATTGCTCAATGACCGGCTCATAATCAATAGTAATCTTAATTACATAAGCAGCGTTAAGAATACAGGGAACCTGCACATGACTTCCTGGGAAAACAGTTCCGCCATGTTTCCCTATACGCAACTAGCAGATGAGAACGGCAATTCACTGCCTGTTGCTGTTTATAATAAAGATTTTATTGAAGATGCAATGAATAAAGGGTTACTGGATTGGAACATGTACCCCCTTGATGAAATTGGCCTCTCACCTGATATCATTAAGTCAACAGATTACCGGTTGCAGGCTGGTATCACTTATAAAATTATTGATGGTCTGAGCGTTGATGCGCTTTATCAATACTGGAATAATATTTCCAATGGTCAGCAGCAGTTGTCGGTGCGGAGTCACCGGTTGCGCAATATGATCAATACATTTACCCAGGTGAATCCGGATGGTAGTTTTTCTTATCCTGTGCCAAAAGGAGATTTATTGCTTACCAATGATTCGCGCAGCTACAGCCATAATGCACGCGGGCAAATAAATTATAATAAAATTTTCAATGGTAAGCACCATGTTGTGGCTCTTGCAGGTGCTGAAGTTCGCGATTTTCAAAGGGAAGGATATTCAGGAGGCTATTATGGTTATAATGATGACCTGGGTATCAGTGTACCCGTAGATCATATTAACACCTACACCAGTTATATAACTCAACTGAATAACCAGCTGGTTCCCGATTTCGGATCACATTCCGGTTCTGTCAACCGGTTTCACTCTATGTATGCTAATGCTTCCTATACTTTTGATAACCGGCTAACCATTACCGGTAGTGCACGCAGGGATGCTTCCAATATTTTTGGAGTAGAGACCAATAACCGGGTGAAACCACTTTGGTCAGCCGGTTTAGCTTGGGAGCTAAGCAAGGAATCCTTTTATAAATCTGGTTTGATTCCATACCTGAAACTGCGCACCAGTTTCGGATACAACGGCAATGTAAATAATACGATTGCCGCCTTGTTAACTGCCCAGTACCGGGAAAGTCGTATTAATTTACTGGTGTCAGGTATCAATGAACCCTATGTAGTCATCACCAATCCACCCAATCCCAATTTGCGATGGGAGAAAGTAGAGATCATAAACTTCGGGTTAGATTTTGCCAGTATGAATAAACGTTTGCAGGGTAGTATTGATTATTATATAAAACGCGGTATTGATCTGATTGGTGCTGAGTTCTTTCCTCCTTCAAGCGGCGTGAGTTCTTTTAAAGGAAATTTTGCCAATACCAGGACCAGTGGAATTGACCTGGATCTCAATAGCCAAAATACAACCGGTGTGATTAAATGGAGTACGGATCTGAATCTGAGTATAGTCAATGAGAAAGTTACCCATTATGGTGTGGGTCATTCTGCAACACAGGTACGTTCCTATGGC
>CBIHLW010000587.1:0-1758 GCA_966210755.1 uncultured bacterium | reverse complement strand
AATAATAAATACGGCAGCACCAATTACCCATACCCATGGAGATGCATACCAGTTGCCACCCTCACTGCCTTTGTTGATGTCCACGTTGATATCTGTGGTTTTTTCCTGTGCAAAAACTATTACAGAAACCAGCATGGTGAGGATCGTGAAATAAGCTCTTTTCATGATTTTGCGTTTTATTGTAGTAGGTACTTAAAAAAATATGCCATAAAAATTCAAAAATCAAAATGATGCACGCTCCATTTTAAATACCATTCCTGGCTTTTACATTTTACATTTTTCATTTTCCATTACCCGTTTAAATTGTAAACGGCTTATTTTGAAGGCAAAATCCTCATTATGCTGGATATTCAGTTTCCGGTTTTTCCTGCACTTGAAACGGAGCGGTGCCTGCTGAGACAGGTTGAATTCAATGATGCTGAAGATTATTTCAGGCTAAGGTCAGATATCCGGATCATGCGGTATATTGACAGGGAACCATGGAAAAACATTGGAGAGGCCCATGATAATATTGCAAAGATCAAGGAATCACTGGCGGTAGGTGAAGGGATTTCATGGGCAGTATGTTTGAAAGAAAAACCGCAAATGATCGGTATGGCAGGTCTGTGGAGGATCATGAAAGAACACCACCGTGCTGAGATAGGATATACACTGTTGCCCGAACTATGGAATAAAGGACTGATGAGTGAGGTGCTGAAAAAAATAATCCATTTTGGATTTTATGAAATTAATCTTCACAGCATTGAAGCCAATATAAATCCGGAAAACCTGGCTTCCAAAAAAGTGCTTGAAAAGGCTGGCTTTAAACAGGAAGCTTATTTCAGGCAAAATTATTTTTATAATGGTCAATTCCTCGATTCGGCTATTTACAGTCTTATCACGGATAAAAAATAAAAGCCCCCATATGGGGGCCTTATTAAAATAGGCTCATTCATGCATTTTTATTTTACCTTGAAGTCCACCATCATGGTGCCCCAATGCATACTTACCTTACCTGAATCATCAATGGAATAAGTAAGTTGTTCCTGCGGGGTTTTTGCTTCCTTCGGCTTCACTTTAACCTGCAACACATCTTTCTCTTTATTCTTGTCGTATTGTGTACCCCAGATGCCGGGCGCTCCATTAAAGATCAGCGTAAATTCATCATCATCTGACCACAAACCGAATAAGGCATATTTTCCTTTTGGCAGTTCCTTTCCTTCGATCTTTACATCGCGGTCTGTTTCAAATACAGTGGCTTCATTAGCTCCCATGCGCCATACTTTTCCTATTTGTGGTTCTACATCCTTACCAATTGTTCTGCCTTTTAATGAAGGCTGGCTGTAGTTGATGGAAATGGTTGCGCCATTCTTTAAAGTCTGGGTAACTGTTGCGGGCGGACTTGATCTTTTTGATTTATCCTGCTGTGCATTTGATCCGGTAGTTACCAATAAAGCACAGGCCATTACTGAAAATGCAAATATTTTTTTCATGTCAGTATATTTTGATCCGTAAGCTAAGGATATTACTCAACGTGCCTTTGAATTTATTATGAATGGTTTGGGCCGCTGGCTTAAAAAAAAGCAGGACCAGGAATGGCCCCGCAGGTTGCTTATAAGATGTTCTGAACTATATACTGCCGTTCTGTATAAAGGGTTGGGTAATTCATAATTTTAACGAAAATCACTTTATGTATTTCATATCTTAGTCCTTATTTACAACCATCATATGAAGAATATTATAAGTCTCTGTCTTGTTCTTTTTATATTTTCCGCATGT
>CBIHLW010000586.1:0-1767 GCA_966210755.1 uncultured bacterium | reverse complement strand
TTTTCATGGTATTGACTGGGTAAGGATGAAACAGAGGTACCAGCAATATGCACCTTATCTCAATAACCGCAACGACCTTAGAACCCTGCTCAACGACCTGCTTGGCGAATTGAATTCTTCACACCAGGGTTTCTTTAGTTCCGGAAGTGATGAATTACCGGGAATGCAGAATATCACCATGGAAACAGGGATTGTTTTTGATAACACGGATCCATACAAAGTAAGCTTCATTGCAAAACGCAGCAATGCAGATAAGTCAGGTATTGGCGTAAGGGCAGGCGATGTGCTGGTTAAGGTAAATGACAGGGAAGTAGACAAAAAAATTGACCGCAACTATTATTTTACCCGGCCTTCCATTGACCGCGAGATCAAACTCACATTTGCAAGAGCGGGAGGCCATACTTATGACCTGAAACTGCATCCACAGTCATCATTGTTTGCAAATCTTTATGATGGATGGATGGATGACAACCAGCAAAGGGTAAATGAAAAAACCCGGAACAGGGTGGCCTATGCCCATATGAAAAACATGGGACAGGGAGAGCTGGAAAATTTCCTTATCGACATGACCAAGGAATTGAACAGTAAGGAAGCTTTGATACTTGACCTTCGTTATAATACGGGAGGCAATGTGCACGATGAAGTGATAAAATTCCTGAGCCAGCGTTCCTACCTGCAATGGAAATACCGCGAAGGCTCCATGACAAGACAGGGTAATTTCACGCCAAGCGATAAACCTATTGTTCTTTTGATCAATGAACAGTCACTGAGTGATGCGGAAATGACCGCCCAGGGATTCAAACAATTAAAGCTTGGTAAGATCATTGGTAATGAAACCTACCGCTGGATCATTTTTACGAGTGGTGCAGGTATGGTTGATGGTTCGTTTGTAAGATTACCGGGATGGGGCTGTTATACACTTGATGGAAAGAACCTTGAGTTTACGGGTGTGGCACCTGATATAAAGGTGGTGAATAGTTTTGAGGATAAAATAAATGGAAGAGACCCGCAATTGGACAGGGCGATTGAAGAAGTGATGAAGGAACTGAAATGATAAATCAGATGGCCGGGAAGCTGGTAAGTTGACAGGTTGGTCAGTGTAATGCTACCTGTTGAAAAGTTGACGGGTTAAGGAATATTTACTAATTAACCTGTCAACTAAAGCCCTCTGCCACCAGCCTGAGATCTATTCCTGTTATAGAAATCTATGGCAGCCAGAATCTCTTCATCGGCCTTATCCTGGGTATTGGACATGGGGATCTTTGAAGTATAGATCAATTTTTTATCGGTACTGTAATGCCTGATCAGAATGATAAAATTATCCTGGAAGCTGGCCAGTTTTTCGTCCTGCGTTAGTTTGGCATCTATATATTGATTCCATTGAAAGATGAGTTTACCATGATGATAAAAACCTGATCTGTTGATAACGATGCTGACCTTGTTCTTTTGGGCTTTAATAATAAAAAACACACCCGCCAGCAAGAGCACAGCAGCAAATATAAAATTGGTCCACTCCATATCACCCATTATCAGGGCAACAATGGCCAGCGTAAGCAGGATGGCACTTATCAGATAGTTCATCCATTTGGAATCCTTAACCTGGAAATCTTTATCAGGACTGAACTTTTTAAGTTGACTTTTATGAATTGTGGACATCAGGATATCGCTGGTTGATGTATAAAAATATTCAATTATTCTTATCTGGTATTTCCATATGCTGGCTAAGGGCCGATGTTAAGTGGAGCCAGGTTTCTTATGGTTTAAAAG
>CBIHLW010000585.1:0-1787 GCA_966210755.1 uncultured bacterium | reverse complement strand
TTGAAAAAACAAGTCAGTTTTATTCTGAAGAGGCATCTTCGAATTATAATTATGGAAAGATCATCAACCAAAAACAATACAACCGGCTGATGAATTATATGAAGGAAGGGAAGATCATCTATGGTGGAGAAACCCTGCCTGAAAGCAATTATATAGCACCTACTATCATTACTGATGTAGCAGTGGATTCTCAAATGATGGAAGAAGAGATATTCGGACCCCTGTTACCCATCATCTCATTCAACAGCTTTGAGGAAGCAAAAGCCATCATTGACAGAAATCCTGAACCACTTGCCTTTTATATTTTTACAGGTAACAAGGAAAAGCAGGAAAGATGGCTCGCGAAAATTCCTTTTGGCGGAGGTTGTGTCAATAACGTAAGCTGGCACCTTACCAATTTTAATTTGCCTTTTGGGGGAAGGGGAAACAGCGGCATAGGAGCCTACCATGGGAAATTTTCTTTCGAAATTTTCAGCCACTCCAAGGCCATTATGAAAACACCGGTCTGGTTTGATCCTTCTTTAAAATATCCGCCTTACAAGGGAAAATTAGGTTTATTCAAAAAGGTGATCAGATAATAAAACTCAACATCAATGATCCTGTATTGAATTTTCGGGCATTACCCGGTTTCTTCATTGGGAGGTTTCCCTGTTACCGGCGTCAGTACAGGCCTTCTTTCGCCCACCTGCTGCCTCCACATGGCATAATACAATCCTTTTTGTAAAAGCAATTCATTATGTGTGCCTACTTCAATGATCTTACCTTTTTCAAGAACATAGATCACATCTGCGTGCATAATGGTTGAAAGCCGGTGTGCTATCAGGATGGTGATCTGATCCCTGCTTGCGGAGATCTTCCTGATGGTATTGGTGATATCTTCTTCTGTTAAGGAATCAAGGGCCGATGTGGCTTCATCAAATATTAATAACCTTGGATGCCGTAGTAAAGCCCGTGCAATGGATATTCTTTGTTTCTCTCCGCCCGATAATTTCATTCCACCTTCACCAAGCATGGTGTCTATACCTTTTGAAGAACGCTGCAATAAATAACCACAGGACGATTTATGCAGGGCTTCAGTAATTTCTTCATCTGTTGCATCGGCTTTCACAAACAGAAGATTTTCCTTAATTGTGCCGGCAAAGAGCTGGGTATCCTGGGTTACAAAACCAATCTGCCTTCTTAATTCATTATAACGGATAATTCCGGATGATCTGTTATTAAAAGCGATATCGCCCTTAACAGGTTTGTATAACCCAACCAGCAATTTTACCAGGGTGGATTTACCTGAACCCGAAGGGCCAACAAAGGCAATGGTGGCTCCTGTTTGCACCTCAAATGAAATCCCGTCAATAGCATTATGTGCAGCTGTTTTATGATGAAACACCACATTATCAAACCGGATGTGTTCAAGGTCTCCTATTTCAACCGGATTTTCAGGTCTTAACTCAACCGGTTTATTCATGAGCTGATCAAAACTGGCGACTGATGCTTCCACTTCGCGATAACTGAGAATGATGTTTCCCAGATCCTGCAGGGGTCCAAAAATGGATGTTGAAATAAATTGCATGGTGATCAGTTCCCCTGTTGTGAGTACATCTTTGAAAATTAGCCAGAGCAGAATAAATAATATGGAATGGCGCAGAACACTTAGTGTACTTCCCTGCATGAAGGAGAGTGTGCGGACCTTTTTTACCTTGGTCATTTCAAGCTGGAAGATCTTATACGTTTGTTCTCTTAACCGCCGGATCTCAGGGAATGTAAGACCAAGGCTTTTTACCAGTTCAATA
>CBIHLW010000584.1:0-1788 GCA_966210755.1 uncultured bacterium | reverse complement strand
GTATCATACTGGCACTTATCCTCTTCACAATAATCAAATATTCTTCCGCGTGCAAAAGGATATCCATAATAGTCCAGCCACCCTCCTGCACCACCTGCATATTCAAATAATTGCCTGTCATTAAAAGCAAGCACCTTGGGCTGACATACCGCATGCTCAGGAGATAACTCCAGTACATCTATAAGAGGCTGCAACCAGTTACTGGTTACTTCAACATCTGAATTCAGTAATACATAATAATCTGCCTGCACCTGTTTCAAGGCTTCATTGTATCCCTTTGCAAAGCCAAAATTCTTTTCAAGTACCACCAGTTCCACATTGGGAAAATGTTGCCGGAGGTATTCAACAGAATCATCTGTTGAACCATTGTCAGCAACAATGATCCTGCAACCGGGATAGGATGTTGTTAACACGGAGGGAAGGAAACGGGTAAGGTGATGTTTACCGTTCCAGTTCAAAATAACAATGGCTACAGATGGTAAGCTCAATAACAAATTATTTGATCAAAAATAAGAGAAGCGAATATATACTTATTATTTTCGGAACATGTTTCAACTGTTTAACTGGCGTACCGTGCTGGCCATTATTGCCATTGCTATTGTAAGTGGTACGATATGGTACTCCTCTTATCTTGCTGATAAAATTGCAAAAGAGGAAAAACAGAAAGTAGATGCCTGGGTGGAGGCCAGCAGCTTACTGGCCAGTCCAACCTTTACCGGAGATACCCGGCTAAACCTGCGGGTGATCAATGACAATACCGATATCCCCATTATTTATACCAACGAGCGTGACAGCATCATTGAATATAAGAACCTGGACTCACTGAAGCTTGCAGAGGACTCCATCAGCTATCTCTATGATATGCTCAAAGAACTCAAAAAAGAAAATCCACCCATCACCTGGAAAGACCCTTTCGATTCCACGCATATCAACAGGTATTATTATGGACATGGACAGCTGCTTGATGAAGTACGGTATTACCCACTGGTTCAATTATGCATAGTTGGATTATTTATACTGATCACCATACTGGCACTGCGTGGTAATTACCGCTCCACCCAAAACCAGGTATGGGCCGGGATGGCCAAGGAAACGGCCCATCAGCTAGGCACACCGGTATCCTCCCTTGAAGGCTGGGTGGAGATACTGAAGGAAACGCATACGGGAGAAAGTTTTGTGGGTGAGATTGAAAAGGATGTGAGCAGGTTGAGACTGGTATCGGACAGGTTTGGTAAGATTGGCAGTAAACCCCAGCTGGAGGAAAGGAATATCATTGAGCAGATCAATAATATGGTGGAATACATCCGCAAAAGATCGGGAGGCAAGGTTAGTTTTACGGTTCATGTTCATGACAAGGAAAGGATCCCCGTAAAAATTTCCGCTCCTTTGTTTGACTGGGTAATTGAAAATCTTTTGAAGAATGCGCTTGATGCCATGGAAGGGAAAGGTGCCATTCATATTGACATCCGCGAATCGGACAAGATGGTGACCATTGATGTTAGCGACACAGGCAAGGGCATAAGCAGTCAGAATATCAATAAGGTGTTCAAACCTGGTTTTACAACTAAGAAAAGAGGGTGGGGACTCGGTCTCAGTCTGTCAAAAAGGATCATTGACCAGTATCATAAGGGTAGCCTTACCGTTAAAAGTTCCGAACCCGGGAAAGGAACAACTTTTAGAATTGTATTGATAAAACAACAGTAGGAGAAAGTTGCCTGAGTGAGGGATATTCCCCCTACTCTGTACACACATACAATTGTTTTGATAAAATATATACATTTGCAACCC
>CBIHLW010000583.1:0-1790 GCA_966210755.1 uncultured bacterium | reverse complement strand
ACTCTGGATTGTTCTGGGTTTAGTGGTCATATTTATATTCTGGGGATGTGGCCAGTATAATGGAATGGTAACGGCAGATGAGAATGTAAAAACTGCATGGGGTAATGTTCAAAGCGCTTACCAGAGAAGAATGGATCTGATACCTAATCTGGTTGAAACTGTAAAAGGCGAAGCTTCTTTTGAAAGAGGTACGCTTGAAGCAGTTACCAATGCCAGGGCAAGAGCTACTTCCATTCAGGTGGATCCAACCAAGGTTACACCGGAACAAATGGCAGAATTCCAGGCTGCCCAGGGTGAATTAAGCCAGGCGCTCGGACGATTATTAATGGTTACGGAAAACTATCCTAACCTGCGTGCAAATGATGCATTTAGGAATCTTCAATATGAACTTGCGGGCACGGAAAACAGGATCAATACGGAACGCAACCGTTTTAATGAAGTGGTGAATGTCTACAACAAAAAGGTCCGTTCTTTCCCGGCCAATATTTTCGCAGGAATTTTTGGATTTGGTGTCCGGCCGCCATTTGAAGCAGATGCAGGCGCACAAAATGCACCAAGGGTAAATTTTGATAATGCAAATCCTCCGGTGAATAGAACTCCTGACACAACAAATGCACGATAGGTGAAACTTTTCTGGAAAAAACAAAAAGAATTCTTTACTCCCGCGGAGAAGGAGCAACTCCTCCTTTCCATCCGGGAGGCTGAAATGCGCACCAGTGGGGAGGTAAGACTGTTCGTTGAGAGCAGGTGCAGGTTTGTAGATCCCATGGACCGCGCAGGTGAATTGTTTCTTCAGATGAAAATGGACCAGACCAAAGACAGGAATGCCACGCTTATATATGTGGCGGTGAAAGACCATCAGGCTGCCATTTTGGGAGATAAGGGGATCCATGAAAAAGTGGGAAGTCGATACTGGCAGGATGAGATACAGAAAATGATGGCCCATTTCAGGCATCAGCACCTTGCAGAAGGTTTATGTCATTGCATTAAGGATATTGGTGATGCCCTGCATCATTATTTTCCCTACGAGAGAGATACAGATAAGAATGAATTACCGGATGAAATTGTTTTTGGCAGGTAAATAATGAAGAAGCTTGTTGTTATCATAGCCTTATTAGTCTTTGGTTTTGCTTTCGGGCAGAAACAGGTATTGCCACCCCGGCCCAATCCGCCAAAGCTTGTTAATATACTGGTGAAAGATCCTTCATCCATCATGACGCCCGAACAGATTCATGCACTGGAAGCAAAACTGGTAGCATATGATGATTCCACTTCCAACCAGATCACTATTGTGGTGCTTCCCACGCTACATGACTATGAAGCTGCTCCATTTGCAACTGAACTGGGAGAAACCTGGGGCGTAGGTGGTGCAAAGTTTGACAATGGTATTGTGATACTGGTATCAACCGGTGAGGAAGAGGAGGGCAGGAGAAAAGCATTCATTGCCATAGGAAGAGGCCTTGAAGGCGCCATCCCGGATATGACGGCCGGTTATATCTATGATGAATTGCTGGTACCTGAAATGAGAGCGGGAAATTTTTATTCCGCCTTCGATAAGTCAACCAGTGCACTGATTCAGGCAGCACAGGGTGAATACGCTGCACCTGAAGGCTACAGGGATAAAAAGGGTAAGGGTGGATTTAGTTTGGGCAAGATCATAGTCGGGATCATTTTATTTTTAGTGATCATGTTCTTCAATAGCGGTGGTGGGGGAAGAGGTGGTGGTTACATGTCAAGAAGAGGATACCGCGGTTTTGGGGGACCTGTAATTTTCCCCGGTGGTTTTGGGG
>CBIHLW010000582.1:0-1796 GCA_966210755.1 uncultured bacterium | reverse complement strand
CTCTTTTAACCTCTTAGCTTTATACACATTATGGCCAGCATGTACTTTATTGCGATCGTATTACCTGCAGAGGTCAACAAGCTGGTACTTTCTTATAAGCATATGATGCAGGAAAAATATGGCTGTGTGGTAGGTTTGAAATCACCTGCACATATAACACTCATTCCTCCATTCTGGATGAACGAAGACCTGGAAGTGAAATTAATGAATGAGATAAGCCACATCAGTATGGAACTGGCCTCCATTAATCTGCGCACCCATAATTATTCGGCATTCAAACCACGCACCATTTTTATTGCGATCGAAAAAAGCGGCAGGCTTGACGAGATCAAAAAAAAGGTTGACGATTACTTCAGTTATAAAAATGAATATGGATTAACCATTGATACCAGACCATTCCATCCGCATATTACCATTGCTACAAGAGACCTTCATAAAAAAAGTTTTCATGAAGCATGGGAATTTTTTGAAGGAAAGAAATTCATAGAGTCATTTTGTATAGGCGGTATCTCTCTTCTGAAGCATAACAAAAAAAATTGGGATGTGGTATTCACATCCCAATTCAAAGAAGTATAAAAAACATTTAATCAAAAAATTGTCCCGGCATTAATTGAAAGTCTTCCTCTTCCTGCATCTCTATGCTTAGCTGACAACCTTCATCGCCGCGTATCACCACTTTCTCACGGGTAACTTTTCTGTAGCCATTCTTTTCAAAAACCAATTTATAAATACCAGGTTTCAGGTCATTAAAAGAATAATTACCATTATTATCAGTGATCACAGACTTCTCTTTTTTGGAACTGGCGTAAGCCGTTACATTCACATTCATCAGCGGCTTCTTTGTATCAGAACTTATACCGCCACCGGCAATATCTGATTTGCTTTTTTCTTTTACTTCATCAACCCCGGCTCCGGGATCGGAATTGGTTCCACTATTGGCCGATGCTACTAAAGCACTGGCAGAAAACAGTAGTGAACAAAGCAGGAATTTGAATTTCATTTTCTCAGTTATTAGATAGTGATCGCTGCACAAATCAACTCACATATTAAAATTAAAGTTTTTAATTGGATTACGAAGACCTTCTTTGAATTCCTGCCAGATATTTTCCACGATCTGTCCTGCTGGTAAAATCTCCCGCACCAGGGCGCTCACCTGACCAATTTCAAGCTCACCTTCATCCAGGTCTCCTTCAAACATCCCCTTTTTGGCCCTGGATCTTCCCAGCAATGCTTTCAGTTCCTCCTCACCTGCTCCTCTCATTTCAGCCTCCAGCACCTGCTGAAAAAACCTGTTCTTCATAAGTCGCACCGGCGCTAGCTTCTTTAGTGACAACCTGGTGTCTCCTTCCGCTGCTTTTATCACCGCCTGTTTGAAATTTATATGAGAAGAGGCTTCTTCGCTTGCCACGAACCTGGTGCCCACCTGAACACCTGAAGCACCTAACACCATGGCCGCCAGCATTTGCCTGCCTGTGGCAATGCCACCCGCTGCAATTACCGGAATTCGCACCGCATTCACCACAGCAGGAACCAAAACCAGGGTGGTTGTCTCTTCTCTTCCATTATGTCCGCCAGCTTCAAACCCTTCCGCAACCACCGCATCACATCCTGCCTGTTCGGCTTTTTGGGCAAAAACGCTGCTGCTTATTACATGAACGACCAGAATTCCATTTTGTTTTAGTAAGGGCGTCCAGGTTTTGGGATTTCCGGCTGATGTAAAAACGATCTTCACGCCTTCTTCGATAACGATGTTCATATGTTTATCAATATCTGGATATAACAGGGGAACATTTACC
>CBIHLW010000581.1:0-1801 GCA_966210755.1 uncultured bacterium | reverse complement strand
ATTGATAATAGCCTTTTTGATGCTTGGCAACTTTCCGGTTGGCATGGAATGGTGGTTGTGGATCATTTTATTTTTTGCTCCCGACCTTTCAATGGCCGGATACCTTGGAAATGCAAGGCTGGGTGCTATTCTTTACAATGTTTTACATCATAAAGGCGTAGCTGCAATAATATTTGTGGCCGGTTTTGCAGGTTCGGAAATATACCTGCAGGTTGCTGCACTTATTTTATGGGCACATGCTTCGTTTGACAGGATTTGGGGATATGGTCTGAAATATCCAGGTTCTTTCCATCATACACACCTGGGTTTCATAGGAAAAAAAATGGGCTGAAGCTGAACTTCATCAATTACCTGACAAAAAACCGTATTACTACGGTTTTCTAATCAGTGTGATGAGGTCATTTTTGCTAAATAAGTTTTTATATGGAACCAGCCGACCAGCCAGTGATATTACCTGACTATGCCAGGATCAATATTTTGAAAGAAGAACAAATTAAATTCTGGACAAGACACCTGCAGGTAACGGAAGAGCAGTTGCGTTATGCAGTATTTATTTGCGGGCCTATAATGAAAGATATTAAGGGGTTTCTTGAACGTCACTATAAGCACCTCGATGAATAAATTATTTTTTCATCAGTTCATCCAGTTTTGACCTGGTGATGGATTGTGGATCCAGTTTTATTGCGATCTTATAATTTTCTATTGCTTTTTCTTTGTCCCCGCTGGCTATTAGTGCATCACCAAGGCTGTCATATACATTTGAGCTTTGGGAATAGTTAATTACGTTCCATTTAAAATGTTGTATGGCCTTTTCTATGTCCCCATTCTGCAGATGAAAATATCCCAATCCGTTCACCAGTTCTTCGGGAGGAAGAATGGTGTAGCCCATTTTAAGCGAAACCTTTTTATAATGTTTAATTATTGTATCAAGGCCCATTGTGGCCGCATTCGCCGACAGCCTGTACTCATTAACAATAAAACGGAGCCCATCATATTCTGAAATAAGCGGAACACTTCCGTGGTCATCTTCACTATAGAATTTCCATGCATATTCAAGTCCATTGTTTTTATTGGCTTCAAGAATGTGGGTCAGTTCCATAATAGAGCGGATATGTTCAGTATTCAGACTCGTATCATTTTCCACCTCTTTTATCTCAATGCCCGGTGGCATTGTATTGGCTACGGCCAGGTATAGTGATTTGTTTTTAAAATCTTTGCTGGCAAGTTTTTTCCTGGCCTGTTGTATCAGATCTCCTTCTGCCCACCACATACTTGGGTCAATGGATATATATGAATTAAATAGATCGGTATGATTCAGCAAAACATTGATGGCTACAATTCCACCAAATGAGTGGCCAACAAGCATTCTGTGCGGAGCAGTAAAATATTTTTTTTCGATGGAGGGAATAAGTTCTTTACGCATAAAGCTTATAAAATTTTCTCCCCCACCAGATGATTTAAGAAAATCAGCCTCCCTCCCATCAGGAGTTACCCTGCTTGCAACATGTGTAAGATCTCTGGTGCGGTCCGTATTAGGAATGCCAACAACGATCATGTCAGGAAATATGGAATTCCCATTAATGCCACCTGCAAGCTGTTGTATGAGGCCGGTAACTGAATGAAAATGCGCATCTCCATCCAACAGGTACATTACCGGAAAACGTTTGGATGAATTCTCAGGATTGTAGGACGATGGCAGATAGATCCAGATCTCCCGCTTTTCATTTAGAATATGAGAATAAACAGAGTCTTTCTTGCCGATTATGATATTATTATTTTTTGTCTGTGCTTTTACCTGGAT
>CBIHLW010000580.1:0-1804 GCA_966210755.1 uncultured bacterium | reverse complement strand
ATTTATTTCTTTGTAACATTCCTTATCTCAACCATGTGTTTTGCTCAACAGATCATTCACCGCGACACGAGAATTGAAGCCATGGTTAAAGAAGTAAATGCCGACAGTCTTCAATCATATGTCAGAGAACTGGTTTCTTTTGGAACAAGGAACACGTTAAGTTCAACCACCGATACCAGGAAAGGGATTGGCGCAGCAAGAGAATGGGTGGTAAAGAAATTCAAACAATTTGCAGAAAACAGCAATGGCAGGATGACTGCATTTGTTGACACCACAACACTTTTGCCTGATGGAAGAAGAATTGATCAGAAAATAAGCCTGGGTAATGCCGTTGCCATTTTAAAAGGCACCGATACGGAAAACACCCGTGTATATATTATCAGCGGTCATCTGGATAGCAGGGTGAGCGACGTTATGAACAGAACATCAGATGCGCCAGGCGCAAATGATGATGGCAGTGGGGTGGCTGCTGTAATGGAGTGCGCCAGGATCATGTCGCAGCATTCATTTCCATCTACCATCATTTTTGTTGCATTCAGCGGTGAAGAACAGGGTTTACTTGGTGCCGGCTTCATGGCGGAAAAAGCAAAGAAAGAAAACTGGAATATTGATGCCATGCTTAATAATGATATCATGGGCAGTAACAACAGCAATGAATCGAATATCATTAACAATACTAAGCTTCGCGTATTCAGTGAAGCTTATTCAGTTGCAGATACCGGAAGAAGAGCACTACAAATAAGAAGCATGGGACTTGAAAACGATGGAAGATCAAGGCAGCTGGCCCGCTATGTAAAGGAAACCGGCGAACGCTATGTTGATAATATTGAGGTGGTGCTCATTTACAGGCCCGACCGTTTTTTGAGAGGCGGTGACCAAACCCCATTCCTTTCACGCGGATATACTGCTGTACGCTTAACTGAAATGAATGAAAATTATTTGCACCAGCACCAGGACCTCAGAACGGAAAATGGTGTTGAGTATGGCGACCTTACCAGGTTCATGGACTTTGAATACCTGAGAAAAAATACTGCGGTCAACCTGGCCACCCTTGCCAACCTGTGCTACGCACCTTCAGCACCTTTGGATGTGAAAATAGAGGTCAGGAATCTTACCAATTCAACCACACTTAACTGGAAGGAACCGGGCAATGGAAAAATAAAAGGTTATTATGTAATGGTAAGAGAGACCAGTGATGCACTATGGCAGAAAAAAATATTTACATCGCAAACAACCATAACACTTCCTTATTCCAAGGACAATTATTTTTTCGCCGTGCAATCGGTAAACGAAAATGGAAATGAAAGTCTGCCTGTACTTCCATCACCGGGCAGGTAAAGTATATTTTATGAACTGGATATTGAAAACTTTCAATGCGCTCACACCGCAACAGTTATATTCAATTTTGCAATTAAGAATTGAGGTTTTTATTGTTGAACAGAATTGTGTGTTCCAGGATGCTGATAACAGGGACCAGGAATCTTTTCACCTCATGGGATACAAGGATGAAAAACTGGTGGCTTATACCAGGCTGGTGCCTCCAGGCCTGGCGTATGAAGAGCCTTCGATAGGCAGGGTGGTTACCGCACCCGCTGCCAGAAGATCGGGTTATGGAAAAATGCTGATGGAAAAATCTGTGGAAACAGCTTATACCTTATTTGGAAAACAAACGATAAGGATAGGCGCCCAGTTATATCTGAAAAAATTTTATTCATCAATTGGGTTTGAACAGGTTAGCGATGTTTACCTGGAAGATGGCATTGAACATATATACATGATAAAAAAAATTTCTATTACGTAGATC
>CBIHLW010000579.1:0-1808 GCA_966210755.1 uncultured bacterium | reverse complement strand
CTCTTAACTGGTGTAACTGGGAAAGACCAAATTTTTCTGCACTTTCTATAACCATTACGCTGGCATTTGGAACATTCACACCCACTTCAATTACCGTGGTACTTACCATGATATGGGTATCGCCACGTACAAACCTTTGCATGTTGGTTTCTTTCTGGTCGGCAGGTTGCCTGCCATGCACCATACTTATCCAATATTTTGGTTCCGGAAAAAATGCTTTTACATTTTCATATCCGCCCATTAAATGTTCATAATCGAGTTTTGAGCTTTCTTCAATCAAAGGAAAAATGATATATACCTGCCTGCCTCCGTCAATTTCGGTACGGATGAAGTCCATCACCTGCGATCTCCTGTCATCATAACGGTGAACCGTGGTTACCGGTTGCCGGCCGGGCGGCAATTCATCCATGATACTATAATCCAGGTCGCCGAATGCGGTCATGGCAAGGGTTCTTGGAATGGGTGTGGCTGTCATCACCAATATGTGAGGTGGTATGGAGGCTTTATTCCAGAGCTTAGCTCTTTGGGCCACCCCAAACCGGTGTTGTTCGTCAATCACCGCAAGCCCCAGGTTTTTGAATTGTACAACTTCCTCAATAAGGGCATGGGTACCAATCAATAATTTGATATTTCCTTCTGCAAGATTTTTTAAGATCTGCCTCCTTTCTTTTACCGGTGTGGATCCGGTCAACAGACCCAATTCAACCGGCAGTTCTTTCAACAGATCTTTGAGAGTGGTAAAATGTTGTTGTGCCAGTATCTCAGTTGGTGCCATCAGGCAACACTGGTAATCATTATCAATGGCAAGCAACATGGCAAGTAAGGCCACCATGGTCTTACCGCTGCCCACATCTCCCTGAAGCAACCGATTCATTTGATGTGCGCTTCCGGTATCAATCCTTATTTCCTTCAGCACTCTTTTTTGCGCACCTGTAAGTTCAAACGGAAGGTGATCGGAATAAAAAGAATTGAACAGAGGGCCAACTTTTCCAAAAACAACGCCTACCGATTTTCTGTGACGTTCGGACCTAACCATGGCCAGCCGCAATTGCGTAATGAAAAGTTCTTCAAATTTTAATCTCCTCAACGACTGTTCATATAGAGTTGGCGAAGACGGAAAATGGATTTGCCGGTAAGCTTCATAGCGCGGCATTAGCTTTAACTTAGATATCAGTGCGGATGGAAGATTTTCCGGTATGTTTCCCGGAGATAATAAATTTAAAAGAACGGATGTCAGTTTTCCTATCTGCCTTCCTCCAAGATTTTTGGTTTTTAATTTTTCTGTGGAAGGATAAATAGGTTCCAGGTAATTTTTTACAGGTATCCCATTTTGTTGAACAAGTTCCATTTCAGGATGTACGATCTGTGGCTTGCCCATAAAGAATCCGATCTTTCCGAAAACCAGATACACTTCATCCTGTTTCAGTATTTTTTCCACCCAGGTCAATCCTTTAAACCAAACCAACTCCATTACTCCGGTATCGTCCTTGATATAGGCAACCAGTCTTTTACTGCTTTTTTCTCCTGTAGTTTCAAAATACCAGAGCTTTCCCTTCACTTGAGCAAAATCGGTTGTTGCATTGAGATCAACTACCCTGGTAATTTTTGTTTTATCTATATGCCTGTACGGAAAATGATGCAGCAGGTCATTGAAAGTAAACAGGCCCAGTTCCTTTTTTAATAAGTCACCACGTAGCGGCCCTACTCCTTTCAAATATTCAATAGGATGGTTCAATATGTTTGGAGGTGTAATGATATGCCGGTTTACAACAAAAATAAATGGTAAAGGATGAAAGGATGAATATGAT
>CBIHLW010000578.1:0-1832 GCA_966210755.1 uncultured bacterium | reverse complement strand
CTTCTTTTGCAGTATCGCCTGGCTTTTCGGTTAAAAACTGATCACTTTTTTTACATCCAATATTTAAGAGCATGGTAAGGATCACTCCTGCAAAAAGAATTTTTCTCATAATGGCTTTGTTTAAAGTTGTAACTAGATTGACCTGTCAAAACAGGGGCCTGATATATGAGGCCAGGGCAAATTCATGGATGTTTCAGGTGGTTATGAGCAAACGGTTCTTCAATGTCTGTGATCCCGAAGGTTACATCTCCATTCTATAAACCATTTCTCAGGCGCCCATATAGAGCCCTCCTTCGCATAGGAAATGAGTCTTCCTGACCGGTCAAAGCGGTGACTGTTATAAGTATTTAATTGATCACCCGGGTATTGACTGGTTATCATTATAAGTGATAATAAAATATTATCCGGGTTTAGCTCAGGAAACAGGTTCAGGTATTTTAAAAGATAAAAAAACCTTGGGAGCCTTTCATCCGCATAGAACTGGGCTTTAGCCTTCCTCTTAAGGTCATAGGTGTAGAAAAAATCATAAAGCGGTGGTTCATTTTCCTGTCCCGGGAAATTAATATGCGAAGGATTCTTTTTCCAATCGTAATCAATAATGGTTTCGACAGACCATGTAGTATCGTAATGTGCAGGAGGGTCTTCAGAGTTTACAAAAAAAACTTCCCCGAAATTAATTTGTTTTAACCTGCCATGCTGATAAACGAATTCACGCAGATAATGCGCATCTTCATTTATACCTTCGTCAGCACCGTATAAAAACCCATACCAGTTCTTTGAGCCTGTTAAGCGGCCATGCCTGTCAAAATTCAGAATCAAAGCTGTATCACCATCGTTACGGGTAAAGATCATTTTCCTGTAAGCATGGGACACATTTAAATAAAAGTGCTGGAAACCACTGGCCTGAGGATCAAGAAAATTCAGCCTGATCCTGTATAACTTTCCGTGGCGGTCATAAAATTTTTTAAATAGAGGTTCTACCTGTGTGCCATCAAATGAAACCACTTTTGAAGATGCTTCCACGTAATCACAACCAGATGAACTGTACCTGCGTTCCAATTCAGTTTCATCAATTGTTGTAGAATCTTCATTTACAATTAGGGGCTGGTCGGTCTTTTTGCAAGCCGTGTACGACAGGGTGCAAAACAAAAGCGCAGGCCATAGCTTTAGTAACATGTTGTTTAAATTTTGAATTAAAAAATGAGGGCAGCTTGCGGGATTCAAAGGATGGAAGTTTAGATCCAGGGAATATTATTTAAAAAATTTTTCCCAGGAAAGAATGTGATTGCCGGTTGATTTTTCTCAATGCCGGAAGTGATTAGTCCTGGTGATGCCCATAATGATGCCCGTTATTTCCATTAAAACAGTTCCACTTAATAAACCATTGTTCGTGCCATGGTTCTGATGGATTGCCACCGAAGACTATATCCTTTGTATAAAAAATAAGTCTACCCTGTGCATCAAACCGGTGATTCCTATAAAAACGTGGTCCATTGATATCAGTATAATCAGGATCAAACCAATATGTTTTAACTAACAGGTTTTTAGGATCCAGCTCCTTAAACAGACCAAGGTGTTTAGAGAAAGTGACAAGACGATCCAATCTTTCATCCGGATAATTCTGATTTTTAATTTTTTTTGAATAATCATAGTAATAAAAATGAATTGTAGGTGGAAGAGTACTGCTGTAGAAATACCTTTTCGATATATTGTTTTTGCGATCATATTCAAAGCCTCGCTCTGGTCTCCAAATGGTATCATATGCCGGACCATTAGGAGACAATAAAGCTTTCTCTATCTTTTTTATCCTTGAATGCTGGTATGTATAACGG
>CBIHLW010000577.1:0-1843 GCA_966210755.1 uncultured bacterium | reverse complement strand
AAGGAAACGCATGCAAACATCAAAGGTGGCGCCACCCCATACCTCCATTGAAAAAGTTTGAGGAAAATTCTGGGCAAAAGATCCTGCCACTTTCAATATATCAATGGTTCGTACCCTTGTTGCCAGCAAAGACTGGTGGGCATCGCGAAACGTAGTATCGGTATAATAGATCTTTTTTTCATTCAGCAACCATTTTGATACTTCATCCGGACCTTTTTCATCAAGCATTTGCTTTATGCCTGCAGGCATGGGCGCCTTATTATCAAAAAAAGGAACAATGGGCTTTTCAAATTTTTTGCCCTGGTCCGGCTTTGCAATGTCAGGGTGTCCATTGATTGAGATATCTGCCAGGTATCGAAGTATCCTGGTGCCCCTGTCCTGTTCCTTTCTGATCTGGAACAATTCAGGATGTTGTTGCAGAAAGTTTACCGTTGCTTCTCCTTTTATAAAAACCGGATGGCCTATTATATTCAAAAGAAACCTGATATTGGTCTTTACCCCCCTTATGCGGAATTCCATCAGTGCTCTTTTGAGTTTACGTACCGTATCCTCGATATTATTGGAATGCGCTGTCACTTTTACCAGGAGTGAATCAAAGAACGGAGAGATCTTCACTCCATTATATACGCTGCCTTCATCAAGCCTGATCCCAAAGCCTTCCGCACTCCGGTAGGCCAGTACGGTACCATAGTCAGGCATAAAATCATTCTCAGGGTCCTCTGTGGTTATCCGGCACTGAATGGCAAATCCATTTTTCTGAACCTTGTC
This sequence comes from uncultured bacterium, assembly GCA_966210755.1. Lineage (GTDB taxonomy): Bacteria > Bacteroidota > Bacteroidia > Chitinophagales > Chitinophagaceae > Flavisolibacter. The sequence continues at coordinate 1,075 of CBIHLW010000577.1, read as the reverse complement.
CTGCCGGGGCAATCTTATTACATCTTCGTATAATGCATGCCCTTCAGCAATATGGATCTGCGTCTTCACCAGGTCAATACCGGTGATCATTTCCGTTACCGTGTGCTCTACCTGTATGCGGGGATTCACTTCAATAAAGTATACCTGGTTATCCCTGTCCACCAGAAATTCAACTGTTCCTATATTATTATAACCCACCGAACTGCAAATGGCCACGGCATATTCATATACTTTTTGCTTTACACCTTCATGGAGATTGAAAGCTGGTGCCACTTCCACTATTTTCTGAAACCTTCTTTGAAGGCTGCAGTCCCTTTCAAAGAGGTGCATTACATTATTATGGTGATCCGCCACTATCTGCACTTCTATATGCCTGGGCTGGTCGATGAACTTTTCAAAGAACACCGTATCATCACCAAAAGCATTTTTTGCTTCACGCCGGGCTTCCTTGAAATTTTTTTCCAGCTCGTTTTCCGAACGGATCACTCTCATGCCCCGGCCACCGCCACCTGAAGCCGCTTTAAGCATCAAAGGAAAACCGATCCTTTTTGCTTCCGATACAGCAACAGATAGTTCATCAAGCGGTTCTTTGCTGCTTTCAATCATGGGCACACCGCACTGGCCGGCAATTTTTTTGGCCATTACCTTATCCCCAAGTTTTTGCATTACCTCCGGATCGGGGCCAATAAAAATTATCCCGCTGTTACGGCACCTGGCTGCGAATTCGAAGTTTTCCGAAAGGAACCCATAACCCGGATGAATGGCATCCGCGCCCGATTCCCTGGCCACGGCAATGATGGCATCCATATCAAGGTAAGGCTTCAGGGGGTCGTCATCAGCTCCGATCTGATATGCTTCATCTGCCTTATACCGGTGAAGTGAATACCGGTCTTCGAAGGTATAGATGGCCACCGTTTTAATCTCAAGTTCATTACAGGCCCTTAATATTCTTATGGCTATTTCACCACGGTTTGCAACCAGGAGTTTAGAGATCTTTTTAGTGGTCATAATGGTCTGGGGGTTTGAAAAAAGAATTGGGGTATTACTATGAAAATAATGTGATTAGGCTTTTCAT
>CBIHLW010000576.1:0-1845 GCA_966210755.1 uncultured bacterium | reverse complement strand
GTATTATTTCGGGTGATCTCCCAAATTAACTAGGCTTTATATTCTTTATCACTATTTTACATTTTATAAAAGACATTCTATGAAAAAAATATTACTCCTTACTTCTCTGGTTTCTTTTGGTTTTATCTCCAATGCACAATTCAAAAACATTTTAAAGAAAGATTCCTCAGGTAAAATTTCTGTTCCGAAAATTGTTCAGAAAAGCAACGGAAGCAACAAACTGTCAAACGAAGATATCATCAGCGGATTGAAAGAGGCATTGAGCGTAGGTGCCAATAATGCTTCAAAACAATTATCGGCTGCAGACGGCTTTTTTAAAGATGCCGTAATTAAAGTGCTCATGCCAGAGGAAGCAAAAAAAGCAGAAAAGAAATTACGCAGTATTGGTATGGGTAAACTGGTTGATGATGCTATCCTTTCCATGAACAGGGCTGCCGAAGATGCTTCAAAAAGTGCAGCACCCATTTTTGTGAATGCAGTTAAACAAATGAGCTTCCAGGATGCACTTGGCATTTTAAGAGGCGGTGATTTTGCTGCCACGCACTATCTGAAAAATAAAACCACCGCTGCCCTTACAGATGCGTTCCGCCCGGTGATTGAAGCTTCGCTTGAAAAAGTAAACGCTACCAAACACTGGAATGCAGTTTTTACCACATACAATAAGTTTAGTTCCGATAAGGTGAATCCTGACCTTGCAGCTTATGTAACAGAAAAGGCCATGTATGGGATCTTTCACCAGCTCAGTCTTGAAGAGCAAAAGATCAGGAAAGATCCGATGGCCCGCACGAGTGATATTTTAAAGAAAGTATTTGCTGATTAAGAAAGGAGGGCATATCGAACAAGGAACAGAAGAAATAAGAATGTAGGGCCATGCCAAAGAATGGCCTTTTACCGATAATATTACCGTTATAGTTGTGGCCATTCGGCGGCATGGCCGGGTTGAATATTGAACAAGGAATAAGCATATCGAACAAGGAACAGAAGAAATAAGAATGTAGGGCCATACCAAAGAATGGCCTTTTACCGATAATATTACCGTTATAGTTGTGGCCATTCGGCGGCATGGCCGGGTTGAATATTGAACAAGGAATAAGCATATCGAACCAGGAGCAGGGATTGTTGATTGATGAAGTTTATTTCTGAGATTTCCTGGTTCGATATGCTAAAACGTTATTCCAATTGAAATACCGGTTCTTAATCCCGGAAGGGCTCCTTTGAAATCTGCGGTTACCGTTTTGTGCTCCCGGTCAACCATTACATTTACTTTGTTTTTGATGAAGGGAAACTGGTCAATAAATTCACGGATATCCTGTTCGGCTTCTGAGGCTTCCACCTGGGTCCATGGAATGGCATCTGTGGTCTCAACTGATTTGAATTTATTTGTTGCCGAATTAATTTCAGGACCTAAAAAGAAAAGGTCGATGACCACTCTTTTTTTGATCAGGAACTGAACGCCCAGTTGGGCACCAACACCCAGGCCATCATAATTATTGGTAAAATCCATCACCACAAGATCTCCATTGATCACGGCATTTCCGGTGCCTTCGCTTGAATGGTGTACATATTTAAAGAAAGGTTCAAAATAAAAACCCTTCATATGTTTTTTTGAGAGGTAGATCCTGTATCCTGCCATGAAAGAAGTGGACTTCATTTGAAACAGTACATCCTTATCATCATATTCAAAGCTGCGCTCCGAACCTGAGGGGATGCCTATTTTTGCGGTCAGAGAATTTTTACCAAAATTATATTCACCATTCAGACTCACATTGCCGGCGATCAAACCTAACGGGGCCCATTTTAAACTGATGTTTGGCAGATTTTCCTGTGCCCGAGCGGCCATTGCAC
>CBIHLW010000575.1:0-1849 GCA_966210755.1 uncultured bacterium | reverse complement strand
CAGATAGTAACTCAGTAATACATTCTGACCTGAAGTTCCTGTTGGTGGCAATGCCAGTGCGGCGGAAGAAAGATTGTTCAGGTACTCATCATCCGGGAATCCCTGGCCGCTGGCAGAAAAGGTCCTGTTCCTGAATTTCTGCCAGGAGGTGCCTATCACAGAATTCAGCTGATGGTCCGGTGAAAACTTTTTATTCCAGGTAAGTGTATTTTCAAAATTCAGATTGATATCCTGGGTGCTTGCCTGGGTAGCCACACCAGGGGAAACATCGGTGCCAAAGGGACTTGAAATCCGGATAGTGGAAGGCGCGAAGTTTTCCTGTCGGTAATTCACATAGCCCACTGAGTTAATAGAACGGAATTTAAGATCATGCATCAGGTCATATTCAAAAACCATAGATCCTAATACATTGAAAGCATTTGATTTGTTCACTCCGCGCAACAATTCCAGTGGCGTCTGAAATCCTTCATAGTTCTGTGCTCCAAGATCCCCTGCCTGTATTGGCCTTACCGAGCCATCGGGATTATAAGCCGGAAGTGTTGGCGGCATAAAGAAAGCCTGGGCATAAACACCATTGGTAATATTATGGGAAGTAAATCCGTAATCAATATTGGTATTGACACTGAATTTGCGTGTGATATCATTATCAAGACTAAGCTTACCGGAGATACGCTGAAAATCGGTTCCAAGTACGGTACCTTCATTTTTAGTATAGCCCAGAGAACTGAAATACCTTGATCCATTACCTCCGCCCCTTACCGAAATATCGGCATTATGGGTGATGCCGGTGCGCAGCACCAGGTCGAGCCAGTCCGTATTGGCCGTACCCAGGTAATTGGGATCATTTATGATCAGATCTGCTTCCGCATGGGATGGAAGACCAAGAGCCGCCCTTGCATTGTTCAGGTTTACGGCCGATTCTTTCATGATGGCCCTGTATTGGTCGGCATTCAAAATCTTTTCCTTGATCGGCGTGCTGATACTGGTATAGTAGTTGGCCTCAAAAGTGGGCTTTTGATTATACTTTCCTTTTCTTGTAGTGATGATCACCACACCATTGGCTGCCCTTGATCCGTAAATGGCTGTTGAAGAAGCATCCTTTAAAATGTCGATGCTTTCAATGTCGTTTATGTTCAACCCGGCCAGACTGTTTAATCCACGGGCAAAGGCACCAGAAACCGCAACACCGCCCGTACCCTGCGTTGGACTCACAATTTCAGCGGCGGCCTGCTGGAAACGGTTTTGTACCGTAACAGGTATTCCATCAATAATGTAAAGCGGATCATTTCCACCCAATAAAGAGGTACCCCCTCTGATACGGATCTTAGGCATACCACCAGGAGACCCATCTGTCTGGATCACCTGCACGCCTGCCGCCTTACCCGTAAGCGCCTGGTCGAAGGTGGTGAAAGGAATATTTCTAACCTCGTTCACATTCACGGAAGCCACTGCGCCGGTAAGGTCTTTCCTGCTTGCCGTACCATAACCAATTACCACCGTATCGGACAAAGCACTTACTTTAATTTTCACCCGGATGGTAGAAAGATCGGTACGTCCATTCACCCTTACTTCGTGATTCAGAATGCTCACACCCGTTATTACAAGAATGGCATTCCCGTCAATATTTTTAATTTCAAATTCACCCCGGTCGTTCGATGACACAGCCGTTTTGGTACCCTTAACGGTAACTGTTACCACTACAGGATCACCCAGTTCATTTATTACCCTGCCGTGAACATCTATTGGAGGCGGTAATGGTGCAGGTTCTTCAATGATCATTTTTTCCCTGACCACGATCGTTTTTTCAGCGATGGTGTAGGTTAATGGCTGCCCCTTGAAGATATGTACC
>CBIHLW010000574.1:0-1854 GCA_966210755.1 uncultured bacterium | reverse complement strand
GGCATCAACGCCGTTTTTAATACATGAGCCATTTATTTGAATGGTAAATATTACCTGGCGGCAAGAGTGGAGGGCGTGAACAGGAAATCATTCTTTGCAATTGCCGAAAGTGATAATGGAATTGACGGTTTTGAGTTCTGGGATTATCCGGTTGATCTGCCTGGAACAAATGATCCCGATGCCAATGTGTATGATATCCGGCTGGTGAAACATGAAGACGGCTGGATCTATGGTTTGTTTTGTACGGAAAGAAAAGATCCTGCTGCTGCGCCCGGCGATGAGTCAGCTGCCATTGCCCGGTGTGGGATAGCCAGAACCAGGGACCTTTTAAAATGGGAACGGCTGCCCGACCTGAAAACACCATCACCCCAGCAGAGGAACGTGGTGCTGCATCCTGAATTTGTAAATGGAAAATATGCATTCTACACCAGGCCGCAGGATGGTTTTATCAATACAGGTAAAGGCGGTGGAATTGGTTTTGGAGTTTGTGATGATATTGAAAATGCCGTAATAGAAACAGAGACGGTTATTGATCCCAAGGTCTATCATACCATATATGAATCTAAAAACGGATTAGGCCCTGCGCCCCTAAAAACAAAATACGGATGGCTCCACCTTGCACATGGAGTAAGAAATACGGCAGCAGGTTTACGTTACACACTTTATATGTTTATGACCGACCTGAATGATGTTACAAAAGTGATCTATAAACCCGGAGGATATTTTATGGCACCGGAAGGTGAGGAAAGGGTAGGCGATGTGTCAAATGTTTTATTCAGTAATGGATGGATAATGAATGAAGCTGGAAAGGTTTTTATTTATTATGCTTCCTCCGATACACGGCAGCATGTGGCCACCAGTTCAATTGAACAGTTAATTGATTATGTAATGAATACGCCCCAGGATCAACTTACATCCGGGTCTTCTGTGCGCACCATAACATCGATCATTGATAAGAACAAGGAACTGGAAAAAGCCGGAAAAGGAAAAATGAATGGGATACCAAAGAGGAGGGTTGATGTATAAACTTCAGTCTGGCATTGAAAAATGATATCTGTACTTGAACAATATCATAAAGAAATGCAACTGGAATTGCATTCCATCCTGGATTACTGGATGCAATACACCGTTGATGAAGTGAATGGAGGTTTTATTGGCAGGGTAGATCACCAGAACAAAATATATCGTGAAGCACCCAAGGGTTCTGTCCTGAATAGCAGGATACTCTGGACCTTTTCATCTGCTTATATGCTTACCCGAAAAAAAACTTATCTGCAAATGGCAGAAAGGGCTTTTCAGTATCTGACAGAATATTTTATTGACAAGGAATATGGCGGCGTGTACTGGACGGTTGACCATAAAGGCTTGCCTCTCGATACAAAAAAACAGGTTTATGCCCTGTCATTTGCAGTGTATGGCTTAAGCGAATATTACCGTGCTTCAGGTAATGACCAGGCATTAGCACATGCCATTCAATTGTACAGCGATATTCAGAAATTCAGTTATGACGCGGTTAACGGTGGTTATATTGAAGCACTGGCCAGAAACTGGGATCCTGTTGATGACCTGAGGCTAAGTGAAAAGGATGCCAATGAACCAAAGTCAATGAATACACACCTGCATGTGCTGGAAGGTTTTGCCGGTCTTTATTCAACATGGCCCGACGCATCCCTTAAAATGCATTTGAAGGAACTGGTGGTGCTGTTTAATGATCATATTATCTCAAAAGAATCCGGGCACCTGGTGTTGTTTTTCGATATGGAATGGAATGAAAGTTCAGGTATTCATTCCTATGGACATGATATTGAAGCTGCATGGCTGCTCCTGGAAGCTGCCGAATTATGTGACAATGAT
>CBIHLW010000573.1:0-1857 GCA_966210755.1 uncultured bacterium | reverse complement strand
TTTCAATTACATTGCTTAATTCTCTCTGACACCCAAGAAAAAGCAGGGATGTAAAAACCAGGGAAAAGAACCTGACTGAATTCATAATTCAATTTTAATCTCTAGAATTGTTTTATTAAAATCAACTGATGGAACGGGATCAATCCCGGCCAATAATAATTTTATTGCTTGCGCCTTATCCTGAATGTGCCACTCGTTGAATGTGTACTTCCTGAATTAAATGTTCCGGAAATGGTACCCTCGTAAAACTGTCCCACAGAAGCCGGGTAATTTGTTAACGTTACATTCAACGATTGCGGCGTTGTCTGGCTGAATGATGATGTTGAAAGATTAAACACAGCATAGGTGCCGGCTGACTGAACCGGATGCTTAAACTGGAAATTAATGTAGTTAACCACGGCTCCCGACTGCATTCTCACTCCGCTGATATAACTTATGAACTGCCCTGAACTATCCGGAAAAGTAAAAGCTGTTAAAGAATCAGCAGGTGCGGACAGGTTGGTATTGATACCGTCAATGGTGTAATTAATGTACTGGTCAATACTTGTTCCGCAGGCTGCAATATTACCAATGTCATTGACCGTTCCGCTGATATTCCCCGTAACCGCAGCTCCCTGTTGCAATGCTGTTTCATCAATACCTGTTACCTGGAAACTGGCCGGACTTGTAGTACACCTGGTAAAATTAGTTGTGAAATTACCATTGGCATCAGCTTCAGCAAAATGAACAGCGTTTCCATATTCAACAATGGCAGTTCCGTTTGTAACGGCGCCTGAAGCACAATTCAAGAGCTTACCCTTTATGGTAACTACAGAAGTAGAAGAAGCGCTAACAGTAAGCGTTCCCAGATCGGTATCCCTGTTCATTGGATCCAGGTCCCTGCTTAAAACAGACCCATGGCACTCATCAAGTACATCAAGCCTGAGGGCAACATTATTGGGTGCCCATCCACTCACAAATCCTGCATCATTTGTATACCCATACATAAACACCGGACTGGAAGTAACAGTTCTCAATCTCACTCTTGCATGCACCATTGGTAATCCATCAGCATTCTTCACCACCATTGATATGGAGAAGGCGCCTGTGGGGATATCATAATTCCAGAATGAAAAATGAGACACTTCTCCAACATAATTATTACCACTTCTTACAGCACTTCCATCTTCCATCCAGATTCCGGTTGATTCATTTACATACCATAAGGGAATAGTTGCCGGAGCTGTTGCCAGCAGTGAAGAAGGTATCGCATTTTCCAGGGTTGCTTTTGAACCTGATCTGATCTGGAGTTTTTCTCCTGACGCTGATTCCAGTTCCACAGCCATCATACCATAAGAAGATAAGACCACTCTGTCTCCATTTCTATCATCAGCAATAAATGATCCTGGTACTACCTTATCTATATCCGGCAGTGTTGGATCAATAAAGGCAGCATAAACATTGACGGTACCTGAATAATTACTTCCGTTGGCTGCAAGAACAACTCCATTTGCCGGCACACTTACCTTCATACCACTATTTACTGTTACAGTGCCGCCTGTTGATGCATCTATGGATCCTGATAAATTTTTTTCGATCAGCTTGATCACCACCTGGTTGTTTCCTTCAGCAGCCCTGAAAGTACGGTAAGCTTTAAAATACCCCGGCTTCTCAGCTGTAACAAGCGCTGCGTTTTTATCAAGACCTGCTTCCTCTATCCTAAAGAATCCCCGGTTATCGGTTAAAGAATTTTTACTGCCAACCTTAATTGTAACACCGGAGGCAGGCTGACCATTTTCATCCAGCACATTGCCCTGGATGCTGGCCGTTACGGGGTGAGGAAAAGATGGCTGAAGATCGGGGCCGCCAATATGACTC
>CBIHLW010000572.1:0-1864 GCA_966210755.1 uncultured bacterium | reverse complement strand
ATACCAAGGATGGCAATGATATCCTGTAATTCTTTATAACGTTGCAGAATCAGCTTTACCCTGTTTGCACAATTATAGTGCGCTTCTCCTACAATCAACGGAGAAAGGATCCTTGAAGTTGAATCCAGCGGATCCACTGCAGGATAAATACCAAGGTCAGCAATTTTACGGGACAATACTGTTGTAGCATCAAGGTGGGCAAATGTTGTTGCCGGAGCCGGGTCGGTAAGGTCATCTGCCGGAACATACACCGCCTGAACAGAAGTGATCGAACCATTTTTTGTAGAAGTGATCCTTTCCTGCATCAAACCCATTTCTGTAGCCAGCGTTGGCTGGTATCCTACTGCCGATGGCATACGGCCAAGAAGTGCCGACACCTCAGAGCCTGCCTGAGTAAAACGGAAGATATTATCAACAAAGAATAAGATGTCACGACCTTTTCCGGTGCCGTCACCATCACGGTAATATTCTGCAATGGTCAGACCTGAAAGCGCCACACGTGCACGTGCACCGGGAGGTTCATTCATTTGGCCGAACACGAAAGTGGCCTTTGATTCAGCCAGTTCCTGCATATTTACTTTGGAAAGGTCCCATCCGCCTTCTTCCATGCTGTGTTTGAAAGCTTCTCCATAATTCATGATGCCTGCCTCGATCATTTCACGCATCAGGTCATTCCCTTCACGGGTTCTTTCACCAACACCTGCAAATACAGAAACACCAGCATAGGCTTTGGCAATATTGTTGATCAGCTCCTGGATCAGAACAGTTTTACCCACACCTGCACCACCAAATAAACCGATCTTACCGCCTTTTGAATAAGGTTCGATCAGGTCAATTACTTTGATACCGGTGAATAAAACTTCAGTTGCTGTGGAAAGATTTTCAAAAGCGGGAGGTTTTGAGTGAATTGGGCGGCCATTCACTTTAGGAACCGGAGGTAAACCGTCGATCGGATCACCGGTTACATTGAAAAGCCGGCCTTTGATCTGGTCACTTGCTGGCATGGTAATAGGCGCACCTGTATCAACCACATCAACTCCACGGGTCAATCCTTCTGTTCCATCCATGGCAATTGTACGGACACTGTCCTCACCAAGATGTGTTTGAACTTCCAGCACCAGTGTATCACCATTGTCTTTTTTTATTTCCAGCGCATTATAAATTTCCGGAAGGCTGCCCTCGAACTGTACGTCCACCACGGCGCCAATGATCTGTTTTACCTTACCAACTTTTGCCATATATAGCTTTTAAAAGAAGATTTTTCGGGAGAAAAAAGCCCAAAACGGCCAGGATTACAATAACCCCTGCAAAGGCAAGGGGGGAGGGGGGAATTGCCAATAGAATTATTAAGTAATTTGATGGAGACTTAAGTTCAAAGTTGACAGTCAGTCAACAGTTCAAAGTCAACAGTACACAGTCGATAGTCCAGAGTTTACCGCAACCTGGCTTTAAGACAAAGAACTTTTAACTTAATTATTAACCACTCTACCCTCCAATCTGGCTCTTCAATACATTTTCAATTGCTGCGCAGGGAATCATGATGGGCTTATCTTCAATAACAATATCCAGCTGATTACCGGAAACGGAATAGTTCCCACTTATATTTCCGAATACATTCAGGCTAAAATTTCCACTGTTCTGATCACCGTTGAAGCTTCCGCCCTGCTTCTCTACCGCATTCTTTGCTTTTTGAAATACATCTTCCGGAGAACCGTTAAAGGCTATACTGAAATTACATTTAGACATATAAGCATTTTTGTAAAGATGAGGAAAGAATTTAATTAAAATTAAATCCTGCAAAATTGCGACTGGCATTGCGCACCTTTGGCAAGAACCAGAGCCTTAAGTTACAGCAAGTTCTTTT
>CBIHLW010000571.1:0-1865 GCA_966210755.1 uncultured bacterium | reverse complement strand
CAGCGAAAAGCAAAGAAATATTTTCTTCAACCTGCTGTTGAAAAAGATCCCTGGCAGGTCCACGATCTTAAATACCAATACCTGATGAGCGCACAAACCCTGCAGATATTCAAATACCTGAAAAATAAATTGCCCCCGGATATTTCTATGGTAGATGATATAGCAAAGGTGCTTGATATCAGTACAGACAGTGCTTACCGCAGAATAAGGGGTGAAAAGCCGCTAAGCTTTGAAGAAGTGTATAAGCTTTGTCTTCATTACAGAATTTCCCTTGATAGTTTACTCAACCTGCAATCCGATGCATTTTTATTTACTGGAAAGTTTGCACAGGCCGATTCTTTCAGGTTTGATGAATACCTGGTCAATATTGTGCAACAGGTAAAATATATGAATGGCTTTAAGGAAAGGAAGATGTATTATTTATGCAAGGACATCCCTATTTTCCATCATTTTCATTTCAGGGAAATAGCAGCCTTCAAATATTATTTCTGGATGAAGAATATTCTTCACCTGCCTGATTTTGCGCATAAAAAATTCAGCATGAGCATGTATCCGGATGAATTTTATGAATTAGGGAAGCAGGCGCTCCAGTACTACAACCAGGTTGATTCCGTTGAATTGTGGAACATAGAGTCGGTAAACAGCACACTCCGGCAAATTGAATACTATCACGACTCCAACATATTTGCCAGTGAAAAAGAGATCTTTCTCATTTACGATGCACTGGACCGGCTGATCAACCACCTTGAACAACAGGCTACCATTGGTTATAAATTCAATACAAATGATACGGAAAAGACCCGTCTGTCAGGCTATGAAATGTATTTCAACGAGATCGTGATCATGGAAAACTCCATACTGGTGCAACTCGATGGCAGCAAGGCCGCATTTCTTGTTCATAATGTTTTGAACTTTATGCTCACCAGGGATGTAAGGTTCTGCGATAATATGTATGGCTATATCCAGAACCTGGTAAGAAAGTCTACCCTGATCAGCACCGTTAGTGAAAGGGAAAGAGCGCGGTTCTTTAAGTATTTAAGGCAGAAGATTGCCGGGAGGAAGCAGAGTCTGGGGGCGTAGTGGCAGCGTTCAGAGTTCAAAGTTCAAGGTCGGCGTACTAAAGTATTCAGTGGTTCCCAGTTTCCGGAGCGGAAAAATCAGAACCACCGACACTGACGTTGAACTTTTAACTTTGAACTTTGAACTTTGAACTAAAACATCATTGATGAAAAAATATTTTATTGCATTGATACTGGCCGCCGGACTCAGCTCCTGCGAAACCTTATCCAATTTACCTACCACTACCGGTATTACAGAAGCCGAAGCCGCCCAGGGTATCAGGCAGGCACTTGACCAGGGAGTAGGAACGGGCATTTCCCTGCTGGGCCGCCAGGATGGATTTTTCGGAAACCAGGCTTATAAATTATTCCTTCCTGAAGAAGCGCAAAGAATTGAAAATACCTTACGCCAGCTGGGAATGGGATCACTGGTTGACAAGGCCATCCTGCAGATCAACCGTTCAGCTGAAGATGCGGTGAACTATGCACGTCCCATTTTTGTTGATGCCATCCAGGAAATGACCATTGCCGATGCCATCAATATCATCAGGGGTTCCAATGATGCGGCCACGCAATATTTCAGGCAGAAAACAACCGATAAGCTGGTAGCGGCTTTTGCACCGATCATAAAAAGTTCACTTGATAAATTCAGCGCAACCAAGTATTATGGTGATGTGGTTTCAACCTATAATAATTTTCCTACCACATTGAATAAGCTGAATCCTGATCTTCCCTCGTATGTGGTTGACAAGGCAGTAGCTGCTTTGTTTGACCAGATCGCAAAAGAAGAAGCCAATATCAGGACCA
>CBIHLW010000570.1:0-1877 GCA_966210755.1 uncultured bacterium | reverse complement strand
GCATGCACTGGTAAAGAAATATTTTTCACATGTCAATGAAAAAGAAGCCGCATTGCTTATGGAGTTTGTACTCCATGGGCTTGCCTCATACTCCCTGGTGAGTAAGAAAATACTGGAGACCTCTATTGAGTTTAAAGATCTTATGGGAAGCATGTTGAATATACAATCTTCAGGCGCATATGACGACCTCGATGAAGAAGACCTGGAATAGAGGAGAGCGGAGAAAGAGAGCGAAGAAAGAACCCCTGCAAAAAACTAAATAATATTGACTTCCCTTTCCAGCGTTACACCAAATTTTTCCTGCACCGATTCTATAATATCCTGGCTCAGTTTAAAGATCTCCTCCCCTGTGGCATTGCCATAATTAACAAGCACCAGCGCCTGCTTTGGATAACACCCGGCATCGCCATCACGATATCCCTTCCATCCGCATTGCTCAATAAGCCAGCCGGCGGCCAGTTTTTTTTGACTGTCGCCAAACGGAAAACCAACGATCCGTGGAAATGCTTTTTGTAACGCATCAAATTTTTCATTTGACACCTGCGGATTCTTAAAAAAGCTTCCCGCATTTCCCGTTTCTTTTGGATCAGGAAGTTTGGAACTGCGAATTTGAATAACCGCATCTGAAATGGCTTTGATACTCAGCTCCTGCACACCCATATTTTCAAGCTCCTGACTAATGGCGCCATAACTGGTATTGTAAACGGGTTTTTTATTCAGCCGGCAGGTTACAGAAAGAATTACAAACTGGTTCTTCAGCTTTCTTTTAAAGACACTTTCACGATATCCAAACCTGCAATCTTCAATCGTAAATCTTACGATGGTTTTATCATACAGATGAAAAGCCTCCAGTTCAAAAAACACATCTTTTATCTCCACTCCATATGCACCTATATTCTGCATGGGTGAAGCCCCCACATTGCCCGGAATCAATGAAAGGTTTTCGATGCCCGCATAATTATTATTTACGCAATGCAATACAAATGAATGCCAGTTCTCCCCCGCCCCTGCTCTTACATAAATAAAATCATCGTCTTCCTTTACAATACCAATCCCTTTTACTTCATTTTTAATGACCAGTGCTTCTACATCTTTTGTCAGCAATATATTACTACCACCTCCCAGGATCAATGGCTCAACAATTCCTGCACCCTTGTTAACCGCACTGTGAAAATCCAGTATTTCCTGAAGTTCTTCAACAGAAGAAAATCCGGTGAAAAAGTTTGCCCTTACATCAATGCCGAAAGTATTATAAGGTTTGAGTGATATATTTTCCCGTATGTTCATGATTCAATATAAAATTATTTTTCTGCTGACTTTTGTTCTTATCCTTCAGTTGACTTTGTTCCTTACCAGGAGATGGATCAGGGAGTTATTCAATGAGATTCATTACAATGCATCCACATCCGGAACCACGATCACTTTTTTAAATCTCGTATGCTGGTGCAATGCTATGATGGCCTTACCCAGATCCTCCTTACATTTTGAGATCAGCTGCCCATCACGTGGCAGCTTCAAAAGCATTTCCATCAGGAATAGATTCCTCACCCGGTTGATCACAGGCTCTGCAGGTCCTACCATGTATTTTCCATATGGCAATTCAAGTGTCTTTGCAAAAGCCTGTGCCGCTTCAAATACCACATCTCTTTCCCTGTGCCTGAATTCAAGCATAATGACACGTGAAAAAGGTGGATAAAAAAATTGTTTCCTCTTTTCTATTTCCTGCAGGTACATTCCATAATAATCATGATATCCAACCAGCTGAAGTATGGGATGTGAGGGATTGAGCGTCTGGATCATCACCTTACCCATTCCATCTTTTCTTCCTGCCCTGCCGCTCACCTGCTCCATCAATTGAAAGGCTCTTTCATTAACAC
>CBIHLW010000569.1:0-1888 GCA_966210755.1 uncultured bacterium | reverse complement strand
TTTCTCAGCTCGCAAGATCTTGGCAGTGTAATCTTGCGCTCGGATGACGCGGATGGTTGCTGCTGGTTGATCACGTAGGCCTCGGATGGCCGCGGAGTGTACGGTATATCCGTTATTACGGGTGGTTGAAAGCAAACTCACGGTATGAAGCAACACACATTAAAAAGGGAATCTATGATCCACGATCACAGATTCCCTTTTTAATAACTAATTCTTAAACCTTACTGGCCTCCCTGAGAAAATGACCAGCTCAATCCCACTTGTATAACGCTTGATTTTGTTTCAGGGCGGGCGCCTTCTTTTGCGAGGTCAGTTAATCCCAGGTTATACCTTGCGTATAATCCAAATCTTTTCATTTTATATCCAATTCCTCCTGCTGCTCCAACATTCGTTTTTTTAATCTGCTTTTTCAGATCCAGTTTCGATTCGGCAGCACTGGTTGTAATGGTTTCTTTTCCCTTTGCCATAATTCCTAGGAATGGACCAACTTCAGCATAAAAACCAGAGGACGTATTTAACTGGAACATTACAGGTATTTGAACATAATTCAAAACGATCTCATTTTTTGAAGTACTTGATTCAGTACTGGCACCTTCTCCTGAAAAAAGGAGTTCGGGTTGGATGCTGAAATTAGAAGTAATGGGAACATTATAAAATACACCCGCATGAAAATTGATCCTCATATCAGTTGATACATCCGGCTGGTCGGATAGTTTCAGGTTCGCAAGATTTACACCTCCCTTGATACCTGATGTATATGATTTTGTTTTTTGTGCTTGAACAGTTACTGCACCCAGCAGGAACAGAATAAAAACAGGAAGTTTTCTCATAACTTATAATTGTGGCTTTACCGGAATCTTCTAATAGTGAAGTACTCCGGCTCAAAGATAATGTTTCAGTCATTATGCCATCAGGCGCTTTAATAAAATATTGCCTGGTTAAAGCCGGATTTAATGGAAGCATACTTTGTTGTGGAAATTATGTGGATGGCTATGGGGGGAAGCCAGTATTAAAAATTAAAATACCAGGCACATTCCATTGGAGTACAAACAAGGGCTGCATTTTCAGCCACTATATATCTGCCTGGTATTTGATCTGAACCGCGGCCCATGCAGTAAGGGGGAATAAGGGAAATACGATACATGCAATCCAGGGTTCTATCATGAATGAGACAAGGCTCATGGCTAACCAGTAAAAGGGGTACATTAAAAGAAGAAGCGCGGTTTGGACTGAGTCGAAATGTCCGCTTTTCCCATACCTCAGAGTAGTAAAAGCCGTTACCGGAATAAATAAGGGGGAATGGATGATTATACCAATCAATGCCGGCAACAGGAGAAAATAAAATGAAACATTCTTTTTGATATTGAATATTTTTCTTCTTTTGAGCCTGTCGGATGGTGTGATCTCATAAACCAATTTTGAAAGTTGTGCGTTTAGTTCTTCATTAAAAAGAAGCAACTGCCTGCCTTCAGTTGGTTCACTAAAAACCTTTTTCTTTTCTATGGGGGTGCCAAAAAACAGGTGTACTTCTTTGCCAAATTTTTTAAATGAACTGTAATTAAGGGCTGTTGGAATTACCTGCAATTCAATATCATTTTTCCATGCAGAGATGGCAAGCCTTGCGGTACCCTTTTTCAGGGGTCTCAGATGCCATTCATTATCACAACGGCCTTCACTGAAGATCAGAACAATTTCATTTTTTTTAAAAGTATCAATGCATGCAGCAAAAGTGGTATAGTTATGTTCAAGGTTTTCTACGCCCTCGCTTGTTCTGTAAACGGGTAATAATTGAATATTGTATAAAATCTTACTGATCCAGTTATTTTTAAAAGCATCTCCTCTGGCCAATGAATGAACGCGGTGATCAAACAAAGTTGTAAGAATGATC
>CBIHLW010000568.1:0-1890 GCA_966210755.1 uncultured bacterium | reverse complement strand
ACTGAGGTAAACAAACCTTCCATCCTGGAAATCATCCTTGTTTTTATTACTAATCCTTATGCTGAAATACAGACATTTCCTTAAACAAAAAATCATTCAAATTTTTAACGTTTAACCACTGTTTTCAATCAGCTAAACCCTTATCTTAGCCCGCTATGACAGTAGAGCAAATTGAGAATTGGTTAGCCAAGGAAGCAGTTCCCCAGGGAAAAATTATCCGATTCGAATTAAAGAAAAGAGACCCGGTACGCGGGTTAATTGTAAAAGGTAGAGACTATAACGACCTGAAAGCCAAGAATTTCTGGAGAATCGTAACTCAAAAGAACCTGACAGCCTATCAAAAAACCAGTGATATCAATCTGGCCAAGATCTTTGCCGGATCTGATTTTGCCAAGCTGTCGTTCGTGAGCAACAAGCCAGAAGAATAATCCATTTCAGCCATAAGCTCTTTTTCCGCCTCTAAAATGGTGTTCGCACACCGTTAGAGGCTTTTTTGTGCTATATCATTCATGATCTTCAATGCATGTTCTCTTGAGTTCTCAATGAACAGCCGGTGGGTATTCATTCCACCGCAGATCACGCCAGCCAGGTAAATATTCTTTCTATTGGTTTCGTGGGTTTCTTCATTATAAACCGGCTTACAGGTTACATCATCACAGAGTTTAATTCCGATCTTTTTTAAAAATGGAAGATCAGGCTGGTAACCTGTCATTGACAATACCCAGTCATTTTCAACAGTTATCATTCCTCCCGGTGTTTGAATATCTGCTTCATGAGGCCTTATAGCCTTTATAGCTGAATGGTAATAAGCTTTTATTGATCCTTCCGAGATCCTGTTGATGATGTCCGGTCGCACCCAGTATTTCACTCTTTCACCTATCTCTGGTCCCCGTATCACCATCGTGACCTCTGCTCCCTTGCGCCAGGTTTCCAATGCAGCATCAACAGCTGAATTTTGTGCCCCCACCACAATTATTTTCTGGAAGGCATAAAAATGAGGGTCTTTATAATAATGACTTACTTTGGGAAGGTGCTCACCAGGCACACCTAATAAATAAGGTATATCATAAAACCCTGTAGCAATGATGATGAATGCTGCAGCATACGTTGCTTTATCTGTAACCACTTTATATTTCGGTCTGCCTTTGTTCAATTGTACCCCTTTACTTTCTTCTTCCGCAACATCCATCACTTCTTCAAAAAGGGAAATATTTATTTTACTATCCTTTGCTACCCGCCGGTAATATTCCAGGGCTTCACTGCGGGTGGGTTTGGGATTGTTTGACACAAAAGGAACATTCCCTATTTCAAGCCTTTCGGAAGTGGAGAAAAATGTCATGTTCACCGGATAATTATACAATGAATTCACCAGGGCACCTTTTTCAATTATCAGATAATCGATATTGCTTTTTTTTGCTTCCAGAGCACAGGCCATACCAATGGGCCCTCCACCTATAATGATGAGGCTATATTCATTTTTCATTTTCTTATTAATTAACTCCAACAATAATTTAAACGTCTCATAAAACTTTGTTCACGTGCCTGCTGAAGATTTTTTGGAAAGACCGATTCCTTATTTTTTGCAAAAGATAGGGTACCTGAAAGTATTGAAGTATCAAAATAGAATTTGGTCATGATTTAAAGTTAAGTGAAGTATAACATCAAACAGGCACAAAACTTTTTATATTCACTGAATGGATGATCTGGTAATAATCCTTTTAATCATACTTGGTGCGATAGTTCTTATCACCGTTTACTTTATCCGTAATCCGCTTAAAATAAGAGTATCGCCCCGGAAAAGAACTACTCCTCGATTGACTCAGCCCTTTAAAGAAATACTTGTTGCAAACGTTCCATGTTATCTTAAGATTGATACCGGGCAGAAGAAAG
>CBIHLW010000567.1:0-1897 GCA_966210755.1 uncultured bacterium | reverse complement strand
AATGATATCCGCTCTAGCCAATGCTTTACCGGGTCTTTCCTTTCCTTCCGTTAACCAGATGGCATCATCCAATTCAAATATCACTGGCCGCGTTATAACCCTGTCAGCTTGTCAAAGATAAGGCAACAACATGCGGCTTTGCCAGATCAGGTCATAATTATATTGCTGAACAATTAATGGTAACCGGTTGATATCCTGCAACACATTCCAGGTTCTCCATTGGTTAATGCCAGTGAGTTTTTTTACCATATGAGCCCAGGGGGCAGGGGATGAATCTTTTGAAGGATAGTGATACCTCGTTCTGAGCTGAATATCCTGTTTCAGCAACAAAGGAGCATACTGGCTTATTCTAAACCTGGAAGACGGGTCCAGAGGAGAAGCTATTAATCCGAGTACATTAATCATTATGCTTCATTTATAATTGAATCTCCGCTTACCTGTTCATAAATATTCCTGCGTGCAGCCAATAGTTTTTGATCACCAAATTTTTCCATATAAAATCGATGAGCATTCAAACTTACCTCAGTTAAAATAGAGGGATCATTTTGTA
The DNA here is from genome assembly GCA_966210755.1 of uncultured bacterium. GTDB lineage: Bacteria > Bacteroidota > Bacteroidia > Chitinophagales > Chitinophagaceae > Flavisolibacter. The sequence goes on along the minus strand of CBIHLW010000567.1, from coordinate 1,347 downwards.
TGCTGTGTATCAGTCCTTCAAATTCCTTTGAATTCTCAAATTGTAAAACATTTCTTTCCTGCCGGTCACTGTATTGCAATCCTTCGCATGCAAATGGTGTGGAAAGCACAGGTATGTAATTGGCATAGGCATGCAGGATCTTTGTGCGGATTCCACTTCCGGATAGAACAGGCGAAACCATCATACTATTCTCAAAAAACAGATGCAGGTCATCAACCTCACCTTCAAATATTATTTTCTGGTGATGATATTTTTTCTTGAACTGACCGGACCAGTTTCCTATAATATGAATTGGAAATGGTATCTGGTCTGCATTTGGCAGATAGATAACATCCAGAAACCAGGTAAGCCCTTCAAGATTTGGCCAGAACAATTCTTTGCCTATGAAAATTATTTTATCAAAGTAAGGAGAAGGCCCTGTTTTGATCCTAAGTTCTTCCGGCAGGCCAAACGGACAGACATATACAGGTACATTCAAATGGTTCAGATAGGTTTTATCTTCTTCAGTAAATACAACAACGGCATTGAGATGATTCATCAGTGAAAATTCATCCTTTCTCATCTTTTCTGTTATCTGCATTTTATATCGGGCATGTTTACCGCTTATTTTCAACAGATCGAGCCTTTTGGTCCTTATTTCATGGCAGATGTAGATTGTCTTTGTATGTGATGGGAGATAAGGCAGGATTGAAAGTCCTTCAATAAATTCAAGTTGAACCAGATCATATGCATGTTCCATAACATGATCAGATACAAATTGTATCCATGCAGTATCGGGTTGTAAACAGTTACTGGCATCATTGAGTTCGTCTATAGCGCGTCTTGATGCGGCAGGTTGCTGAAAAAAGAGTTGCCGGATTCTTTTTACTGCCTGAATGAATTGGTCAGCCAGGTTTGGTTTCTTTTCAGTTTTATCTTTTTCAAAAAAATAAATTTTTACCCCGGGTAATTTACGAGAAAGATTTTCGAGGTTAGTTCTGACCTTTGAAGCTGGTGCATAAGTACATAAACTAATATCATATTCCAGATGAAAATGTTGCAAAAAATAATATTGTGCTATGGCACCTCCATGATCCAGGGGATAAGGAAACTCCTGGGATATGATCAAGATCTTTAAACGTTCGCTTCCGGCCATAAATTATTTCATTTTGAAACCATATATCATCCCTCTGTCTGAACGTTCTGAAGGTCTGTTCAAAATATAATATCCGTTTCGCAGTAACACTGAATTCAGCATTTCCTGTCCCTGCATATGCCACTCAATGATAAAAGCCGAAACTCTTTGTATTAATGAAGTAGCATCCAGCCTTTCCATGATCTCATACTCGGCACCTTCACAATCTATTT
>CBIHLW010000566.1:0-1912 GCA_966210755.1 uncultured bacterium | reverse complement strand
AGCATATATTGTCATTTTGCATTGCAGTATTTTTTGCAATGATAGCCCATGCACAACACAACCTTGGCATATCCGTACGAAGCAGCAACGGTAACACCCCATTGCCCGGTGCCAGTGTTACCCTGCTTCCTGTTAATAAAACCATGATCTCGGATAGTGCAGGTACCGTAACTTTTATGGAAATCCCTCCGGGTAATTATATCATACAGGTTACCTATGTAGGCATGGAAGAAAAGGAAGTCAGTGTATCCGTACCACAAACAGGATCGACACCCTTACTCATTTTAATGGAATCCCACGAAGAACATGATGAAGAAGAAGTGGTGGTAACCGCCACACGTATCTCCAGAACCATAGCCAATATTCCAACCAGGGTTGAAGTGATCTCCGGTGAAGAACTGACAGAAAAAGGGAACATGAAGCCGGGAGAGATCAGGATGTTACTAAGTGAAAGCACCGGCATCCAGGTGCAACAAACCTCTGCCACCTCATTCAATGCAGGCATCAGGATACAGGGCCTTGATGGACGGTATACACAAATACTTCGTGACGGATATCCTTTGTATGCAGGTTTTTCCGGCGGACTTTCCATTATGCAGATCGCGCCGCTGGACCTGAAACAGGTTGAGGTGATCAAGGGTTCCGCTTCTACACTTTATGGTGGAGGAGCCATTGCCGGCCTGGTAAATCTTGTTTCAAAAACGCCGGTTGATAAACGCGAATTGAGTTTCATTGCCAATGGAACATCAGCGGGCGGACTTGACCTCAGTGGATTTTACAGTCAGCGATTCCATAAAACAGGCCTAACTGTTTATGCTGCCCGCAACAGCAATGCAGCCTACGATCCTGCAGGTATTGGCCTGACTGCTATTCCTGAATTTGAACGGTACACCATCCACCCAAGGCTATTTATTTATGGTAATAAAACCACCATGGATCTTGGATTCAGTTATATTACCGAAGACCGTGTGGGAGGAAGTGTTGAATATATCAAAAATGGCGGCAGTGGTTTTTTTGAAAAGAATAATACCGACAGGCTCACTACGCAATTTGGAATCACACACAGGATCAATGAAACAACTAACCTGCAATTCAAAAACAGTTACAGCCGTTTCGACAGGTCCATACTAATTCCAACTTATTATTTTGATGCGCTGCAACAATCCTCTTTCTCTGAACTGACGTGGAACCACAGGGGAACAAAAGCAGACTGGGTGATAGGTACCAATTTTCTTACAGAAGATCTGGAAGAAAAAGCGAATACGCCCGACCCAAAGAGAGATTTTCATTACAAGACCTATGGATTGTTTGTGCAGAATGCATGGACTGTTTCGGATCATTTTGTTTTGGAAACAGGATTAAGAGGAGATTTTGTGAGGAATTATGGATTTGAATTATTACCCAGGCTTTCCGCCCTGTTCCGGATCACACCGGACATTACCACGCGAATAGGTGGCGGCTTCGGTTATAAAACACCGACCATATTCACTGAAGAAGCTGAAAGGAGGCAATTCAGGAATTTACTTCCCATTGATATCATGAATTCGCGCAATGAAAGATCTGCAGGCGGTAACTGGGACATTAACTACCGTACACATATAGGCGAAGTTAGCGTGAGTGTAAATCATTTGTTTTTTTATACCAGGCTGAATCACCCGCTTGTTTTGGTAAATGCACCGGGTGGAAAATTAGCGTTTCAAAATTCTAATGGCCATCTGGATACCAGAGGAATGGAAACCAACCTGAGATTCACTTATCAGGATTTTAAATTGTTCATAGGATATTCTTTTACAGATGCGAAAACACATTTCACCAATAACAAGGAAATACTTCCTTTAACAGCAAGAAACAGGTTGAATAATGTTTTGATGTATGAAGTGGAAGACAAATGGAAACTTGGATTGGAAGCCTA
>CBIHLW010000565.1:0-1927 GCA_966210755.1 uncultured bacterium | reverse complement strand
GAACAACCTATATCCATGATGGCGCCTCTGCAGTCCCCTGTTTATCATCAGACAACACAGCAGTTTCAGCCATCTCCTGCTGCCGGTGAAAGTTCTGCTCTACCCACCAAATCTGAACCTGCTGCATCTTCCAATACCATCACCATAAAAAGCCCTATGATCGGCACTTTTTACCGGCGTCCGGCTCCCGACAAACCAAATTTTGTTGAAGTGGGAGATGAGGTAGCACCAGGAAAAGTGGTTTGCATCATTGAAGCCATGAAACTTTTTAATGAGATAGAAAGTGAAGTAAAAGGCCGGATTGTAAAACTACTTGTTGAAGATGCGTCACCGGTTGAATACGATCAGCCTCTGTACCTGGTAGAGCCATCCTGAAGTCAAGTCAAAATTCAAAAGTCAAAAAGTATAATTAAGACGATCAGTATGTTGACTTTTTAATTTTTAATTTTTAATTATTTTCTGTGTTTAAAAAAATATTAATTGCCAACCGTGGTGAGATTGCTTTACGTGTTATCAGAACTGCCCGTGAAATGGGTATCAAGACCGTAGCTGTTTACTCAACCGCAGACCGCGATAGTCTTCACGTAAAATTTGCAGATGAAGCTGTTTGCATTGGCAAGCCTCAAAGTAGCGATTCCTACCTGAACATTCCACACCTGATGGCAGCAGTGGAGATTACCAATGCAGATGCCATTCATCCAGGTTATGGTTTTCTTGCAGAAAATTCAAAGTTCTCTCAGATTTGTGCCGATCACGGGATCAAATTCATTGGACCAACTCCTGAAATGATCAATAAAATGGGAGATAAGATCAGTGCAAAGGAAACCATGATCAGGGCCGGAGTTCCGGTAATTCCCGGAAGCGATGGTCTGCTCAACAGCCTTGATGAAGCAAGAAGCATTGCAAAGGAAATGGGATTTCCTGTTATACTGAAAGCCACGGCAGGTGGAGGGGGTAAGGGAATGAGAATAGTATGGGAAGACAGCGAAATGGAAAAAGCTTATAATAATGCAAAAGCCGAAGCTGCCGCATCTTTTAAGAATGATGGGATCTATATGGAAAAATTCGTGGAAGAGCCACGGCATATAGAAATTCAGATTGCAGGCGACCAGTTCGGTACAGTTTGCCATTTAAGCGAAAGAGATTGCTCCATTCAAAGAAGACACCAGAAATTAGTGGAAGAATCACCATCACCTTTTATGACAGCAGAACTTCGTCAGAAAATGGGTGATGCGGCAAAGAAGGCTGCGGCTGCCATCAATTATGAAAGTGTGGGTACTATAGAATTCCTTGTAGACAAACACAGGAATTTTTATTTCATGGAAATGAACACCCGTATTCAGGTGGAGCATTGCGTAACTGAAGAAGTGATCAATCATGATCTGATAAAAGAACAGATCAAGATTGCAATGGGAGAAAAAATATCCGGAATGGATTATGAGCCACAGGGACACGCTATTGAATGCAGGATCAATGCTGAAGATCCATATAATGATTTCAGGCCATCACCCGGACGAATAACTGTGCTTCATCAGCCCGGAGGCCATGGGGTGCGTGTGGACAGTCATGTATATGCAGGTTATGTGATTCCTCCATATTACGATTCAATGATCGGCAAACTGATCACCATCGCAAGAACCAGGCAGGAAGCCATTGATACCATGTACAGGGCATTGAGTGAGTATGTGATCGAAGGTGTGAAAACAACCATACCTTTCCACCTTCAGCTCATGCAAAATGAAAAATTCAGGGAAGGCGACTTCAATACAAAATTTCTCGAAGGCTTCAGGCTTCAATAAAAAGATCCCGACATTGTCGGGATCTTTTTATTTGGACCTTGTTCACTATTAATCAATCATCATTGTTTCTGTGCTTATTACCTTTTCCTTTTGACCAGCCTTTGTGCTTGCCATTATTGGATTTATAT
>CBIHLW010000564.1:0-1927 GCA_966210755.1 uncultured bacterium | reverse complement strand
CAAAACCTACCCTTATATTGTAATTAAAAATGAACACTTTCCACGTGTATATTTAACAAGGCAAAAACTGGATGATGGTTCACAGTATTTCGGACCATATACCTCTGTAAATAAGGTAAGGGAATTGTTGAATTTCATTAAACAAACCATCCCGCTGCGAACCTGTACGCTAAATCTAAATCCAAAGAACATTGAGAAAGGAAAATTCAGGGTTTGTCTTGAATACCATCTTGGTAATTGCATGGGCCCCTGTGAAGCACACCAGTCCGAACAAGATTATAACGCCAATATCAGCCAGGTAAAGAACCTGCTTAGAGGAAACCTTAATCCGGTGATACATCATTTCAAAAATGAAATGAAGGCCTGTGCCTCCAGCCTCCAATTTGAAAAGGCTGAACTGATCCTGAAGAAAATCAGCTATCTCGAAAATTATCAGTCAAGGTCAATTGTTGTAAATACACACCTGGGAAATGTGGATGTATTTTATATGCAGAAGGAAAATGAGGTGGCCTTTGTTAATTATCTGATGGTTCAAAATGGAACCATCATACAAACCAAAACGCTCAAGGTGATTACTCATCTTGATGAAACGCCAGAAGAAACACTTGCTTTTACCATAGGCCAGTTAAGAACCACTTTTAACAGTGAGGCGAGGGAGATTGTTTTACCATTTGAAATCATTTATGAAGAGCCGGGTGTAACCCTGTGCATTCCGAAAGGCGGAGACAGAAAAAAACTGCTGGAACTTTCAGAAAAGAACGTACAACATTTTATAGATAACCTGAGGTCAAAGGAAAGATTGCAGCTTGGAGTAAAAAATGCGGACAGATACAATGTTTTGCTACAAATAAAAACCGACCTCCAGTTAACAGCTGTGCCGGTTCATATTGAATGTTTTGACAACTCCAATTTTCAGGGCAGCTATCCCGTTTCTGCCATGGTTTGTTTTAAGAACGGCGAACCCAGTAAAAAAGATTACCGGCACTTCAATGTTAAAACGGTGGAAGGCATCAATGATTTTGCATCTATGAAAGAAGCCGTTTTCAGACGGTATAAAAGACTCAAAGAGGAGGGGGAGCCCCTTCCCCAGCTGGTGATCATTGATGGCGGTAAAGGTCAGTTAAGCGCCGCCAATGAGGCCATAGAGGAGCTTGGCCTGAAGGGTAAAATGACACTGGTGGGGTTAGCAAAAAATGAGGAAGAACTCTTTTTTGTGGGTGACCAGCAATCGCTCAAATTACCGTATGATAGTGAAAGTCATAAAATGATCCGGAGGATAAGAGATGAAGTTCATCGCTTTGGTTTGAATTTCCACAGAGGTAAAAGAAGCAAAGGAACATTCAGGAATGCACTTGAAGATATTAAAGGCATTGGCACCAATAGTGCAAACCTTCTTTTAAAAACCTACCGGTCTGTAAGCAACATCAAACAACAACCGGAAGAAGAACTCGCCAAATGGGTAGGTATGTCAAAGGCAAGGCTGATCAGGAAATTTTTTGAGGAAAATAGCGGGGGGTAGAGGGAGTTATGAGTCTGGAGTCGGGAATCAATAGTTCATAGTTCAAAGTTGGAAGTTGTTCAAAGCATGCCCTACAGTTTAATATGATGTGCGGGTTGAACGTAATGAATCAATTGAATTATCAGTTTTAAATGCAAAGAATTCATTTCATTTATTTATGATCAATGAAGATGTAAAATTGAATTGATGTTGTAAGAACATTCCTTAGAATGATGATCGATACTGCTGACATCGACTTTGGAATTTTGACACTTCTTTTTCGTCAGCGCATGCTTTTGATTCTTGACTTTTGACAGTAGATTCCTGACTAAAAAAACAAAGGGGCCAGAATGAAAATTCAGCCCCGTTTTTAAAATCCAATATCCTATGAAAAACCGAGATAAAAATACTACTATTTAATACATATCC
>CBIHLW010000563.1:0-1927 GCA_966210755.1 uncultured bacterium | reverse complement strand
ATGCAGACCTCAAAGGGGCCATGTGCTGATGCATACAGATGGATCTTACCACCGCAGTTCTTTTGTATGTAGTATCTGTTCATTCTCTCCCCCCTGATGAAAAAGAATGTCGTAAATAAAGTCTCTTATTTTACCGCTCGATATCTTTTTTAAATACGCTCACTGTTACAATAAAATAGTAACTGGTTCTTTCCCGAACCTATTTAGCACCATTTGGCTTCAAAAATCCTGAACTCCTCTTTCAGATCTTTATAAATCTTTCTGAAAGTGAAGATCCTGTCGCGAATGCTGGAATGATTATCCATTTTAATCATTTCCAAACCAAAACCTGACAGGTCGTGAGCAAAAGCCGCCAGTTGTTTTTCAGATATGTGGAGGTCATGTTTTAAATGGTCGATCACTTCTTTTTCCAGAATGAACTGGTTCTGAAAATGTTCAACCTGTATCCTGAAATGCGGATTGGTATTACGGCTAACCAGGTTTACCAGGTGATCCTCGTATATTTTGATCTCTTCTTTATAGAAAGTCAGTTCTCTTGTCCAAAGCTGATATTCAAGATGAAGGTTTTTAATGGAGATGGTAGGAGTCATGATTCACTTTTTTATAAAGCAACATCATAACATAAGGGATAGTGCTGACATTGGTTCAGTTCATCACTGATTAATGTCATAAGAAAATGAAGAAATGGGATCCTGAATAAAAGCTGTTATGAAAGTAACTTATCCTGCCTGCTCATATAATATACCCGGATCTTTTGCATTTTCTATTGCTGATCATTTAATATTTTGCCACATAACCATAAATATTCATTTATAAACAGGCTTATGTTTTTTTGAAATGCCTCATCAACCAAAACACCATCAGCGGTAAATTTTTTATCAACGTAAGGAACTACCAGCATGTAAGGCGATCCAATTCCGAACAAGGCGTAGATCAGTTCCTGTAGTTGCAATGCAGCACGCACTCCGCCTAATGCGCCTGTGGTTGCAGTAACGATCCCAAAAACCTTATGATGTTGTTTTGGAAAATGGTCCAGAAGGTTTTTTAATGCAGCCGAGTAGCTACCATTGTATTCAGGTGTTATCAGTATAAAAGCTTTAGCATCGAACATACGTCTAACAACATCGCGATAAATATCAGGAGCACTTTCAACAGTAGTAAATACGGATTGCAGCAAGGGCAGTTCCACTTCTCTCAGGTCGATGATACCCGCATCATATCCGGCATTTTTAATTGCCTTTTCAAGATGAATGGCCATCCGGAAAGTGATACTGTTACCCCGAGGGCTGCCTGAAATAATTTCTATTTTCATCAAAATAAATTCATAATTAAACAATGCCCCGAGGGCAAAAGAAAAAGGTTTTTTACGCACAGGGTTTACAACCTGAAACAGGGCCACGGCCTGTCCAATTATTGATCACTTTACAAACTTTCGTTATTCAGGTCTACATGATCCCGGTTCTTTCTCAGTCTCATATTGATGAGCTCAACTATAAGACTGAAGGCAATAGCGGTGTAGATGTAAGCTTTATTGAAGTGCTGGTGAAAACCTTCTGCAACCAGCATTACGCCTATCATGATCAGGAATGCAAGTGCCAGTATCTGTAATGTAGGATGTTTATTTATGAATTTACTGATAGCGCCGGAAAACAGGATCATAATGATCATAGAGATCACAACCGCTGCTATCATGACCAATACATTATCAGCCAGTCCTATAGCCGTAAGTATGGAATCAAATGAAAACACTGCATCTACCAATACAATTTGAAGAATGACCGACATAAATCCTGCAGCTGAAACTTTGGTAGCAGGCTTGGAGGCGATCTCCAGCTTGTGGTGAATTTCAAGCGTACTTTTAAAAACCAGGAAAATTCCACCTGCAATTAAAATGATATCCTTCCAGCTGATCCCGATAGGCTCACCG
>CBIHLW010000562.1:0-1930 GCA_966210755.1 uncultured bacterium | reverse complement strand
GGCATATAATGTTACAAGGCCTGTGGCCAGGATCATCAGCGTGGTGGCAAATACGGAACCCGGTGTTATCAAAGGCCATTTTTGCGACAGGGCAGGACCATGCCTGTATATGAAAGAAACGATATAAAATGTCAACAGCACTATAAACACCCATCGTGTATCATGAATGATATTTCTCCAGAATTCACTTTCCACACCAAGCCATCTTAATACGTTGGATTGGGCCACCAATAAAAGAATACAAATAAAAACCAGAAAAAATACAATGAGCGTCAGCTGAATGGCAATTCGTCTGTTATGGAGATTTTTTCTTTTTAAAAAGCCAAGGTAATTTTTGTCAAAGGTCCTCAGCACACCCATCATGGCATTGCTGGAAAAAACTATGGCAAGCAATAGACCAAGCGACAATAATTCATTCCGGGGCTGATCTACAAAATCTTTAAGAAAATTAATTATCACAGAATTATCTTTCTCACCCGGTACCACATCCCTGATCAGGTTAAACATTTCATTCATGAATGCTTTTGATATGGGCAGATAGGGGATGAGTGTGAAAATAAAGATGAGCGTTGGTGGAATAGCCATCACAATATTGAATGAAATACCACTTGCTCTTTCTACAAGACTTGTTCTTCTTAATTGCCTTATGAAGGGTTTCCAAACCTCGTAAATGGAAAGACCATGAAATCCCGGAAGGAAAGTTTTTTTACTTCTTCCTATAATTGTTTTGCCAGTTAGGGAAGCTGAAAATTTTTTACTTATATAGGAGCGGATCGCCATTTACCTTGTTGATTTTTTTTCTTTTTCCAGCCTGATCTTATCTGCTGCAAGATAATCTGCTCTTTTCCTTAAGTGCTCCTGGTAAGTTGAGCTGAATAAATGGCCACCCAGTTTGGGTTTAGCTACAAAATACAGATAGCTGGTACTGGCAGGATTCAAAACCTTATCGATGGTAGTACGGGAAGGCGTTGCAATGGGTCCGGGGGGCAGGCCTTTGTTTACATAAGTATTGTAAGGCGACTCTATTTTCAGGATCTCACCGGCAATTCTTTTCAGTGCAAAATTCTTTGCTGCAAATTTTAAAGTGGGATCCGCCTGCAAAGGCATTCCAATCTTAAGGCGGTTTAAATAAACACTGGCAATGGTATCCTTTTCTGAATGGTTAGTGGTTTCCTCTTCTATAATAGAAGCCAGAATATAAACTTCCAGTGGGGTAAGCCCAAGTGAAGCTGATTTTCCTTTCCTTTCATCGGTCCAGAACTTTTCAGATTCTTCCTTCAGTTTTTTATAAACCTGCGAAGGCGTGGCGGTCCAGTAATAAGTATAGGTGTCAGGCAGTACATTCCAAAGCGCTGTTTCAGGTAGTACACCAAATTTTTTCATGGAATCAGGATCATTGAAAAACTCCATCATCCGGGAAGAATCAAATTCAAATTTCCTTCCGGCAAGTCTGGAAAAATCTTCTTTGGTCCGGAGTTTTGTGATAGTGAGGTCAACTGGTGTTTGTTTTCCATTGCGGAGCATGCGGACAATGCTCAATAGACTGGTACCCTTCTTAATTACATACTTTCCCGGTTTAACAGATTTCCAGTAATCCATCTGGCCCGCCAGCATTTCAAATGCCTTTTCATTGGATACAATTTCATTCCGGGCTATGGAATCCATTACCGCTTCCTTTGTGGCTGCATCAGACCGGATATAAAGCACGCCTGATTTATCACTGAATCCTGTGCCAGGGCCAAGGAATATCCATGCGCCTACAGCACCTGCAATAAGGCCTGTCAACACTACAATCAAAATGATCTTTTTCATACGTCGTTCAAAGTAAATAAAAAACCCTGTCTTAAGGACAGGGCTTTTCTGGGAAATTTTTTTTTATGATTATTGTGCCGGAACGGTTCCCGGATTATTTGCCGGACCAGGTGCTGGC
>CBIHLW010000561.1:0-1933 GCA_966210755.1 uncultured bacterium | reverse complement strand
CTTCGTTGTTCTTACTGGTTGTATTTACATTGAATGTATAAACCGGACCGCGCTGCCAAATTTCCACCGGTATATTGAACGTATGCTGTTTGCCGTTTTGTTCTTTCACAATAACCGTAACGGGCATTACCATTTGAGAAATATTTTCAAGTGTTACCGCCGAACCATTTTTGGGGTCTTTCTCATTATATACTACTCCTGCCACCTTCTGATCAAGCTTCCAGGTATTGAATATCCATCCTCTCCAGAACCATCCCAGATCCTCACCGCTTACATTTTCCATTGTTCTGAAAAAATCCCAGGGCGTAGGATGTTTAAAAGCCCAGCGTTTGATATATTCCTGAAAGGCTGCGTCAAAACGTTCAGGGCCCAGCACCACATTCCTTAATGCATCAAGCATCATCGCCGGTTTTTGATAAGCAATGGTACCGAGATTGTGTTGCTGAATTACATCAGGTGTTGCACCTAAAGGATCTACCTGGTAGGTAAATGCATCCTGTACTGCTTCGTCCATATCAAAAAAAGAGAATTCGGCATATTCACCTTTGTTGAATTCCCTCGTGGAAAGTTCATTGATAAAAGTATTGAACCCCTCATCCATCCAGGCATATTTCCTTTCATTGCTTCCAACGATCATAGGAAACCAGGTATGTCCGAATTCATGATCTGTTACGCCCCACAGTCCGGCGCCGCTGGCAAATGCGCTGCAAAACACAATGCCCGGATATTCCATTCCTCCAACTACTCCGGCCACATTTACAGCAGCAGGATAGGGATATTCAAACCATTTTTTTGAATAATGCTCAATACTTCCTTTTACAAATTCAGTGCTTCTCTGCCATCCGTCCTTTTTGATGCTTTCAACCGGATACACACTCATGGCAAGTGATGTTTTGCCACTGGGTAAATTTATTTTTGCCGCATCCCATACAAAAGCTTTGGATGCTGCCCAGGCCACATCCCTTGTATTTTCAATCCTGAATTTCCAGGTAAGATTGCCACTCTTTGGTCTTGAACTGCGCTCCTTAACTTCCTTATCTGATCTGATAATAACGGTTTTATCACTTAATCTGGCTGAAGCCAGACGGCTTTGCTGAACCGGCGTCAGTACCTCTTTTTCATTCACCAGTTCACCCGAACCAACAATGATCATATCCGCAGGTGCCGTAATGGAAAATTCTGTATTGCCATATTCAAGATAAAATTCACCTGCGCCTAAATAAGGCAGGGTATTCCAACCCCGTATATCATCATAAACGGCCATCCTGGGAAACCATTGTGCCACTTCATAGATCCATCCATTCACCGTAGATAACCTGCCCATTCTGTCCGTACCATATTCCGGAACCTGAAACTGATAGCTGATGGTTAATTTTATTTTATTACCAGATGCTTTTAACGGTTGTTGCAGCCATACCTGCATGCGTGTGTCCGTGGTAGTGGTTTTGGGGGTATACTTATGTCCATTGATATCTACAGTAATTGATCTGGTAACATATCCTTTTGTAAATTCTGCATTGGCCCAGCGACCTCCGGTTTGAGTGGTTGTTGCCGAACCCCTTGAATCCTTCTGATAAATATTCTGGTCCATCTGAAGCCAGAGAAAATCAAGATCATCCGGTGAATTATTGGTATACATTATCTCTACCGTACCGGAAACACTGTGACTGGAAGTATCTAATGTACAGGCAAGATCATAGTCGGCCCGGTTCTGCCAGTATTTTGGTCCTGGTTGTCCGCCGGCACTTCTGAACTCATTGCCATGATGAGGATAAAATTCAGGATCAAAAGCTTTACGGTGATCATAATTCACCTGTGCGGTTCCGCTTACAAAAAAACAAATGCCTAATAAAAAAAGGATATTTCTTTTCATGCTTATCTACTTTAAAACTGAAAAATAAACCAAATGATCCGATGATACAGGAGCTAAAGT
>CBIHLW010000560.1:0-1946 GCA_966210755.1 uncultured bacterium | reverse complement strand
ACCAGCACCTGGATTATTACAGCCGCTCCAAGCAATTCTGGCCCAGTGCTTCTTCACTTTTTGTGGCTACAGGTAATTTGAAAGACCTGTTACAGGATGATCCAAGGCGTTCCTGGCTGGTGGGAAGCGCCAGTCCCTATGCTGCCTATACTCCCAATTCATATTATTTTACCAAGTATATACCACAGGGTTCTGTGGCCACTCCGGTTTCCGAAACCTATTATGCCATGCGCCTTTCGGAAGTGTACCTGCTGAAAGCGGAAGCCATGATCAGATCAGGCGGAAGCCTTGATGATGCAAAAACAGCCATCAAAGAAGTGATGACAAGGGGCGGCGTTACAGATTTTTCTGACATTGACAATGCTGCCACACCTGAAGATCTGTTGGTGCAACTCTATTATGAAACTGCTAAAAGTTTTGTTGCTGAAGATGGTCAGGAATGGATGGCCTTATTGCGCCTTGATTTTAATACCGTAAAGCAGATCAGGCCTACAATCACCGATCAGCGGCAGTATATAGTTCCCATTCCTCATAGTGAGTTTGTGTACAACCCGGCCATCGGGGATCAAAACCCCGGATACGATAAATAGGGTTCGTATTATTTAAAGCAATAAAAAATGATTCATGTTCAGTAAAGGAAAATACATACTGGCCGGCCTGCTGATTACAGGCCTGGCCTCTTTTTCACAAACAGTAAAATTCGCCGGTACTGCAGATGAAAAATATAACGGCAGCAAGGTTATTCTCTACAACCGCGCAACAGGCGATCATGATTCCGCCACATTGAAAGATGGCCGGTTTGAATTGAACGTATCCTATAAGGAGCCATCTGTTTATTACTTCTACAGTCAATATGAGATGAAAACGAAAGGTGGCTATGCTCCCTTTGGTATCATGGTTACAGAGCCGGGCACCGTCAATATAGAAGCCAGTATGGAAAACTTTACTGCTTCCAGGGTAAAGGGCGCCAAAGAATACGATCTCTATTCGGCCTATAATAAAAAAAGTGGTGAAGCGCAAAAAAAGATCATCGATGACCTCACAACTAAAAATGGAGCTGAGCTGATCAACAATAGAAATCCTGATACATCTGATGTCCAATTCAAACAGTTGATGAAAGATTACCAGGAAATGAGCCAGGCCAATCAAAAGATAGAAGAAGAAAGGCTTACTCAATTCATAAAAGACCATCCTGCTTCATTTGCGGCTATCTATATGCTGAACAGGTATGTAAGCAGTATGGAACTGGAAAAAGTTGAAGCGCTGTATGCTTCCTTATCATCCAGGCATAAGGAAACAAGTATAGGTAAATCCATCACCAAAGGAATTGAAGCAAGAAAGATCACGGCCATTGGTATGATAGCTCCTGATTTTTCACAACCTGATACGCTGGGGATTCATGTGAAACTATCTGACCTGCGTGGCAAATACGTATTGGTGGATTTTTGGGCATCATGGTGTGGCCCTTGCAGGGCTGAGAATCCTAACCTGGTAAGATCCTTCAACCGGTTTAAGGACAATGGTTTTACTGTATTGGGTGTTTCGCTTGATCAACCCGGAAAGAAAGAGGCATGGTTAGGCGCTATCCGCAAGGATGAATTAAAATGGACCCAGGTTTCTGATCTGAAGTTTTGGGACAATGAAGCTGCAGTGCTGTATGGAATTAAAGGCATACCGGCCAACCTGCTGCTCGATCCACAGGGTAAGATCATTGCAAAAGACCTGAGAGGCGCTGACCTGGATAAAAAACTTGAAGAATTGTTTGGAGGATAGCTCCTTTACAGGATCATCTTCAGTTCATTTTTTGAAACATTTTTTTGAAAATAATTTTTGTCATCACGCTATGCATGGCATAATGCGGTATGGGGGCGCAATTCAATACCAGGGTAGTGGGTGAACTCCCGTACTTTGAAAAAGGTGCAGTCGTTTACTTATCACCGTTAGCC
>CBIHLW010000559.1:0-1948 GCA_966210755.1 uncultured bacterium | reverse complement strand
CTTCAGGTACTGAATGCGGAACCATGCCAAGATCCTCACCACAGATCAGCATATTGGTGGCGTCTTTGAGCGCGGGCAGCTTTTTCATGGCTTCCTGTTTCCAGAATTCATCCTGCCTTCTGTAGAAATAATTTACATAAAGTTCATTCAGTTTATGCCTGGTAGTTTCATCAAGGTGTTGAAAGGAGGAAGTATTTTCGATCAG
Organism: uncultured bacterium; assembly: GCA_966210755.1. Lineage (GTDB taxonomy): Bacteria > Bacteroidota > Bacteroidia > Chitinophagales > Chitinophagaceae > Flavisolibacter. The sequence goes on along the minus strand of CBIHLW010000559.1, from coordinate 1,743 downwards.
GATCCTGAAATGAAATTGTGTTTTGTCCGACCCTGGATGTTCAAACAATAAAATATTTGTTGTAAGGTCAAACAAACCCTGTCTGATACTGTTATTCTCTTCGTTATCATCCTGCGATTCAAAATAGGTTTCGATCTTTTTCTGGGTGTTGAACATTTCAATGAAATCGTAACCATTCCTGCCATTTGGCTGAAGGAAATGTGTTTTTACGAAATCGGTTTGCTGGCCAAATATCTGGAACAGAATGCCATCAACTATAAAAGGCTTGCAAAAACGTTCATAATCAAACCAGATACCTCTTTCTCCGAATTCGGTTACGTGAACAGGCAGCGCAGGGATAAACCTGCCCATGATGCCTTCAACAGAATCTACGGGAATGCTCCATATCCTGAAAAATCCAAGTATATGATCTATCCGGAATGCATCGAAATAATTGCTCATCTGGTGAAACCGCTGGCGCCACCATTCAAAATGATCTTCCTCCATGGTCTTCCAGTTATAAGTTGGAAAACCCCAGTTCTGGCCTTTGATGGTAAAATCATCCGGTGGGGCACCTGCCTGTAAATTCATATTATATAACTGGGGCGCCGTCCAGGCATCGCAACCATAACGGTAGATGCCAATGGGAATATCACCTTTGAATGCAATCCCTTTTTTATGTGCATAGTCTGCCGCTTCCTTCAGTTGCAGGTGCAGATGATACTGAATAAACAAATGGAAGGCTATATGCCTGAAGGTTTTTGACCGGGGATTACAAAGCTTTTCTATTTCTTCTTCATTGTAAACCGAATGTGTTTTCCAGGTAGAAAAATCCGAGGTGCCGTATTTATCCCTGAGGTAACAAAATGCAGCATATGGTACAAGCCAGTTCTGGTTGTCCTCAAAAAAATCCTTGAAACCGTCTTCTTTTAAAAACCCTGTTTCATCGAGGTCAAACAATTCGCGGAGTACATGTATCTTAAAATTGATCACCTGCTCATAATCAATTTCAGTTAACTGGTTTAACTGCTTTTGTTTTTTAGAAAGGGATTTTACGATACGCGAATTTTTTTTACCTGCTACTTTTTCAAGGTTGATATAAATAGGGTGAAGTGCAAAGGCCGATATAGCAGCATAGGGATAAGAATCTTTCCATGTATACGTGGCCGTGGTATCATTGATAGGTAATAACTGAATTAATTTCAATCCCACCTCAACGCTCCAGTCAACCAGTAATTTAATATCCGTAAATTCTCCTATACCAAAACTATTTGATGTACGCAGGCTGAATACAGGAATGGCTACGCCTGATCCTTTCCAGTTGGATGGTATGTTTACAAAACCATCATGTACTATGGTCTTTTTATTTAAAGCCCCGTCATTATGAAGTACCCTGTTGTCACCATCTTCAAATTTTATAAATTTCTCCTGTTTGCTATTGTAAATGCCATATTTATAGGATAGTGCGAACTCGGATGGCGGGATCTCCAGGTCTACAATCCACCAGTCGCCCTTTCTGTGCAACAGGATGGGCCGCAAGGTTTGCCAGTTATTGAGGTGATCTGCATTGCCGGCTATGACCACAACTTCATTTGGATTTAATAATGGTGCTTTTACCCTGAACTGATGGGTACAGTGCTCCTGTTTTTTTACTTTGTTCTTTTTATGATCTTTAAAAAACACTTCAGTGAAAGGTGTGGAATAAAAAGCATTTTCCACGCTGCTTTCGTCATTCCATGTATCTATGATCACAATATCACCGTC
>CBIHLW010000558.1:0-1954 GCA_966210755.1 uncultured bacterium | reverse complement strand
CCTGATCTCAATGCTCAGGGCTACGCTCTCATATGTTTATATGATTGTCTTGTCTTTTCTTTTATCCCACATTTGTTTCTGTCCTGATTTTTAAACTACATAAACATCTTCCTGTATGAAAAAGACCTTAGCGCTGACTGGCATCCTGTTATTTCTGGTTTTTAATGTTCAGTCCCAGGTTATAAAAAGACTGGGTGACCGGGCAAAAAATAAACTGGAAAGAAAGGCAGGCGATAAAGTGGATAAAGTAATTGATGATGCTACAGATGGTAAGTCAAAAACCAGGACAGAAGAAGGAGAAATAAAAGAAAAGACAGATAACGGTGAATCTAAAACCAAGATCGAATCAAAAGGAACAGGGATAAAAGCATTTTCAAAATATGATTTCGTACCGGGTGCCAATATATTATATACAGAGGACTTTGCCCAGGACGTTGTTGGTGAGTTTCCATTGAAATGGAATACCAATGGAACCGGAGAAATTGTAACACTGGATAAAGTACCTGGAAAATGGTTAAACCTGATGGCAGGCACAAAGTATGAGCCGCCTTTCAAAAAGAAAATGCCGGAGAACTATACCATTGAATTTGATCTCCTGGTTACCATGGCACCCAGCAGGGTTGTGCCTTCTATTGAACTAATGCTGGATGCTGAAGGGGGCAGCACCCACTACCCTTTGGGACATCTTATTTTAACGCCTAACGGAGGTACAGCCAGCGATGAAACGCCAGACCGGGTAGATTTCAGATCACATGAAAATTCCGGTAAGATCTTTTTGGATGGCAAAGACAATTTAATCAATGAGTTTACAAAATTTAATGGATCAACAACACCCGTGCATGTATCGGTATGGGTTCAAAAGCAGCGAATCCGGGCCTGGGTAAACAGCGTAAAGGTGTACGACCTTCCCAAAGGACTTTCACCAGATGCATCTCCCGACCAGTTCTTATTTGAACTTGGATCTTATGGAAGTGAAAAATCAAATTACCAGTATTACCTGTCAAACCTAAAACTGGCGGAAGCACTGCCGGATACAAGGAGTAAGCTGATCACAGAAGGAAAATGGAGTACAACGGGAATTTTATTTGATGTGAATTCAGATAAGATCCAGCCAAGTTCTTATGGTGTTCTGAAGGAAATAGCTTCCACACTAAAAGAAAACCCGGATGTGAAAGTAAAGATCATAGGTCATACGGATAGTGATGGTGACGATGCTAAAAACCTCGATCTGTCCAAACGTCGTGCCGCATCAGTAAGAATAGTGTTGAGCACAGAATTTGGCATTGATGCTACCAGAATGGAAACTGATGGCCTGGGAGAAACAAAACCTGTTATTGATAACAAAACTTCAGAAGGTAAGGCACAGAACAGGCGGGTGGAATTTGTAAAATTATAAATCAGAAACCGATTACATTTCTTTCACTCATCTTTTATGTGGGTAAAATGCTGTCACATCAGGTATATGGTTCAAAGAATTGTATGGATTCCATTTTTAATGATATGCTTCAACCTCTCTGCCCAGCAATGCGGCAACTGCAGGTCCACCCCTTCTGTTGCACTTTATGACCTTGATGTGCAGGTGCCTCAGCCAGCATTCGGTTCGGATAGTTCGGGCTGGCTTGAATGGCTTCAATTATTCTGGATCAATAAACATTTACAGTCAGCGATTTTTAACAGCAATAAGAATTGTATAAAATTCACTCAGCCAAATGATGCAGGTCTTAGTAAAGGTTCTGGGGAAGAACAAATAATAAAAGTTGGAATTACCTATACCAATCTACCTTCATCAGGTGATCTTTCCCGGTATGGAAATTATATTTATACAGGTTCAATTACCGGGTCTGGATACCAATACCAGTTGAAAATTTATATCCAGGCATCATGTTCCCCCAAAACAATAATATCGATTGATCATCCATTAACAATTTCATCATCTTCACAAAATACCATTCAA
>CBIHLW010000557.1:0-1965 GCA_966210755.1 uncultured bacterium | reverse complement strand
AAGTGAAATAAAATTCTCACCACCTGTTATTAAAAAAGATGAAACAGTTCAAAAACAACAACTGGGTAATGAAACTGAATTTAACACCGAAGACTACGATCATATCGTGGAAAATAAATTTGAATCAACGCTGCACCAGGCCCTGTCTACCTTCTCCATTGATGTAGATGAAGCGGCATATAGTAATGTAAGGAGATTTTTACAGGGAGGAAGCCTTCCTCCGCCCGGAGCTGTGCGCATAGAAGAAATGGTCAACTATTTTGATTATGAATACGCACAACCAGACCATGACGATCCATTTGCCGTTCATACTGAATTAGCAGAATGTCCATGGAACCCTAAACACCGGCTAGTTCATATTGGATTGCAGGGACGGTCAGTTCCCTTGAACGACCTGCCGCCTTCCAATCTGGTATTCCTGGTAGATGTGAGCGGATCAATGGATGAACCCAATAAACTTCCACTTGTACAATCATCATTGAATATGCTTGTGAACCATCTCAGGGAAAAAGACAAGGTAGCCATAGTAGTATATGCAGGTAATGCAGGATTGGTTTTGCCATCTACAAACGGAACCAGCAAAACCAGGATCATGGAAGCCATCAGCCAGCTGGAAGCCGGAGGATCAACTGCAGGTGGTGAAGGCATTCAACTTGCATATAAGATCGCCAGGGAAAATTTTATCAGCCAGGGAAATAATCGTGTGATCCTTGCAACTGATGGAGATTTCAATGTTGGGTTGAGCAGTGATGATGAACTGGTGAACATGATTGAAAAAGAAAGACAATCAGGTGTTTATTTAAGTGTGCTTGGTTTTGGGATGGGCAATTATAAAGACAATAAAATGCAACAACTTGCCAATAAGGGAAATGGAAACCATTCCTATATCGATAATATCAATGAGGCCAGGAAAGTGCTTGTAAATGAATTTGGAAGCACCCTTTTTACCATTGCCAAAGACGTAAAGATCCAGATAGAATTCAACCCCCGGAAAGTGCAGGCATACAGGTTAATTGGATATGAGAACAGAATGCTGGCTGCCGCTGATTTTAATGATGACAGTAAGGATGCAGGAGAATTGGGAAGCGGCCATACGGTTACAGCCTTGTATGAATTGATACCTGCCGGTTTAGAAAGTACATTTATAAAAACGGTTGATGAACTGAAATACCAGAAAGGCCGCACAATAGCTGCCACCAATGAAAGCGATGAAATTATGAACATCCGGCTCCGGTACAAACAACCGGATGGAAACCAGAGCCGACTTATTGTTCACCCGGTAAAAGATAGTGGAAGAACGGTTGAAGCCAGTTCGGATAATTTCAGGTTCTCCGCAGCGGTTGCTTCATTTGGATTATTGTTGCGTAATTCAGAATATAAACAACAGGCCAGTTATGATATGGTTCTCCGGCTTGCGCAATCATCAAAAGGCAGGGATATAAACGGATACAGAAGTGAATTTATACACCTTGTGAAAACAACAACGGCAATTGTCAAAAATTAGAAAATGATATTGCTTATTTAGATAGATGGGATCATGTAGAGACGCAGGCTGGCGTCTCTACATGTACTAATTTAAATTTTTCTGGAAAACTGCAACCGTTCAGAAATAGCTCTTTCCAGGTTATCCGGGATCTGGGATGCGTCATCGTCAATAGGAGCTAACCTCCCGATGCTGGAATCCCAGGTGAATATATGTTCATTGCCATTATACCTGACCTTGTATCTTGTTTCTGTATTGTATTCAAACGGGCTGGCGGTTACAGCATAAGGAACCCCATCCAATAACAACTCAAATCTTTGCTCTGTCATAATTATTTGTTTCAGTTATAGTATCAAAAAAAATTCCAAAGAGCGCATGGATGAGAGAGTATTTTTGCCGGTCAAAACCGAAGGCATGAAAAATTCATTTTTAATTATCCTTTTTATACTCACAGCATGCTCAACCACAAGAAATTTATCATC
>CBIHLW010000556.1:0-1966 GCA_966210755.1 uncultured bacterium | reverse complement strand
GATCTGTTCATGGCGGTTGACTTTAAAAAATAAAAGTACCGAATGCATAAACATGAGTTTCTTTTTTTTCCGGATGAATTACAAAGCTGAATCATGGTTTGAATTTACCTTTGCACCCGGCCAGCTCTCTTCCTCCAGCTCTATTTTATAATCATAACATTAGTATGAAAAAAATTCTATTGCCAATTTTGATTCTTTTTTGCTCCATTGCAAATGCGCAGGATGAAACCATAAAGCAACTCAAGGCAGAAGCTGAGCGGTCAATAAAGAAAGAAGAAGATACCCTAGCGAGAATCTGGAGAAAAGGCGGCGTTTTCAACCTTAACCTGGCACAGGGTTCGCTCAGCAACTGGGCTGCAGGCGGAGATGAATTTTCCATTTCGATCAATTCCTTACTGAGTTTATATGCTTTTTATAAAAAAGATAAATCAAGCTGGGACAATACGCTCGATTTCAACCTTGGGTATTTAAGAACCACAAGTCTTGGAAGCCGTAAAAATGATGACCGCTTTGACTTGTTAAGCAAATATGGACACGCCGTTTCATCGGACTGGAACCTGGCAGCATTATTCAATTTTCGCACACAACTAATGAATGGGTATACTTACCCCGATGATGTTAAGACCTTTTCTTCAGCTTTTCTATCACCGGCCTACATCCTGTTAAGTCTGGGTATGGATTATAAACCAAATAATGAATTCTCGGTATTCCTGTCGCCACTAACTTCGAGATGGGTGATCGTAAAAGATGATACGCTTGCTGCCAAAGGCTTATATGGTGTGGAACCGGGAAAGAACAGCAGGTCGGAATTCGGCGCATTTGTTTCGGCCAACTATATCAAAGAGTTCAATTCAACCGTGAGTTATAAGGGCAGACTTGATCTTTTTTCTAATTACAAACGCAATCCGGAAAAGATCGATGTATTTATGTCAAATATTCTTTCAGTTAAACTTTCCCGTGTGCTTTCGGCCACCTGGAATGTAGATATTATTTACGATGATGATGTAAGGATGTTCGGGGATGACGGAACATCACCTGCCATGCAGTTGAAATCTCTTGTGGGATTGGGTGTGATGGTGGTATTTTAGCGATTGAAATTTACGTGGTGGCTGAATTATCAACCTAAGGCACCAATCCACTTATCAACTACCGGCTTTTCCAGCAGGCAACACCAAACAACAACCACCCATCATGGCCATCGGCATCGAGGAGATCATCATACTTTGTATTGTGGCTTTTGCAGCCGGATTTGTTGATGCCATCGTTGGTGGCGGCGGACTGCTTCAAACGCCTGCTTCCATCATCATCTTATCACCCCAGCCGGTTGTAAATGCAATTGCTTCCGTCAAGATCCCTTCCTTTAGCGGTACATTGTTCGCGGCCTTTCAGTATCTGAAAAAAGTGCGACTCAACTGGAAACTCACCGTGATCATGTGTACCATTGCTTTTTTTGCATCCTTTGCTGGCTCTCAATTATTAACAGTAGTAAGTAATGAATTCATGAAACCCGTTTTACTTATCGTGTTAACAGCAGTAGCCATTTATACCTATACCAAAAAAAGCTTTGGCCAGCAGGAGGTAAAGGATCATACTCCGGAACGCGAGATCATTTATGCAGTGCTTATCAGTTTACTTATTGGATTTTATGATGGATTTATTGGTCCGGGTGCAGGTAGTTTTCTCATACTGGCTTTTATTTCACTATTGGGATATGATTTTCTTCATGCATCGGCGCAGGCCAAACTGGTAAACCTGGCCACCAACCTTGGTTCCATAATTCTATTTAGTATAAAAGGCAAGATCATATGGACCGTTGCTCTCCCCATGGCCGCCTGTAATGCCCTGGGAGGAATTCTTGGCGCCAGAATGGCCATAGCAAAGGGCAATAATTTCATCAGATTATTTTTCCTTGTGATTGTGATATTGACACTTGCCAGGTTTGCATGGGATATATTCTTCACATGAA
>CBIHLW010000555.1:0-1972 GCA_966210755.1 uncultured bacterium | reverse complement strand
TGATCGACTCGCGCCAGTATCCGCGGCGGGTGGCGAGCCAGTGGTATTCCAGTTTCAGGTCGAGGTCGCGCGCGATCAGTTGCGCGAGGTGGTTTTCGAAGCCTTCTTGCTTCTGTTTGGAGAAGGGGAGGTTGTTGGGGGTATAGTGGTGATGCGGTATGGAGAAAATGCAGATGCCGTCATTAATAATGTAAAAGCAAAAATGCTGGAGGTGGCCAGGGGCCTGCCTCAGGGAGTGAAGTTTGACATTGTTTACGACAGGGGTGAATTAATTGAGGAAAGCATAGAAAGCATTAAAAAAACACTTATCGAGGAAATGATCGTGGTATCCATCATTGTGATCATTTTTCTTTTTCACTGGCGAAGCGCATTGAGTATTATCATTCAGATACCGATAACCATTGCTACCAGTTTCATTTTATTGAATGCATTTGACATTTCCTCAAATATCATGTCCCTGACAGGTATTGCCCTGGCCATAGGTGTTATTGTAGATAATGGGATCATCATGAGTGAGAACGCATACAAACACCTGTCGGAACGATATACGCTCTGGCAGGAACAACAAAAGAATAATATATGATCTGGCGTAAACGAAAGAAAAAAAATAAGGAAAACTGGATAACGGAAGAAGAACGCCTGTCGGTTATAGAGAGATCCAGTAAACAGGTTTCAAGGGGCGTATTCTTTGCCACTGTTATCATTATAACTTCTTTCCTGCCGGTGTTCATGCTTACGGGGCAGGAAGGTAAATTATTCCATCCGCTTGCGTTTACCAAGACCTTCATTATGATTGTAGATGCCATTCTGGTGTTGACGCTGGCGCCTGTATTGATCTCCTTTTTCATGAAAGGTAAATTCAGGCCTGATCATGCCAACCCTGTGAATCGTTTCCTGGAGCGCATATACGAACCTGTTATCAGAACCATACTGAAATGGAGAAAGACCACCCTGGCAGTCAATATCATTGCTTTGCTGATCTCAATACCACTTTTGAAAAGCCTGGGTTCAGAATTTATGCCGCCACTGGATGAACAAAGTATTTTGTTCATGCCGGTAACGCTGCCTGATATTTCAAACACGGAAGCAAAGCGCATTTTGCAGATCCAGGATAAGATAATTAAGTCGGTTCCGGAAGTAGATAAGGTTTTGGGTAAGGCCGGTCGCGCCAGCACAGCAACAGATAATTCTCCAATAAGCATGATCGAAACCATAATCATGCTGAAACCCAGGTCGGAATGGAGGGAAGGAATTACAAAAGCTGATATTATCAGTGAGCTGGATAAAAAATTACAGATCCCCGGGGTTGTCAATGGCTGGACCCAGCCAATCATCAACCGGATAAATATGCTTGCTACTGGAATAAGAACTGATGTCGGTATAAAAGTATATGGGCAGGATCTACATCAAATAGCACAGGTTTCTGAAAAAGTAAAATCAGCGCTTGAAGGTACACCTGGTGTTACTGATCTTTATGTGGAACCCATTACCGGTGGTAAATATCTTTCCATTGATGTAAGACGTGCAGACATGGCGCGATATGGTTTAAATGTGGATGATGTGAATGCCACAGTGGAAAGCGCATTAGGTGGATCACCGGTTAGTCAGACAGTTGAAGGCCGGCAAAGATTTGCCATCAGTGTGCGCCTGGCCCAGGAATACAGAAATAGTTTAGAACAGATCAGGCGGATCCCACTTCAGTCTTCGGGTTTTGGTGAAGTGCCACTCAGTGCAATTGCTGATATTGCCTTTGAAGACGGACCACCCATGATCACTTCCGAAAATGCCATCTTGCGTGGTGCAGTGATGTTTAATGTAAGAGGCCGTGACCTTGGCAGCACGGTAAAAGAAGCAATGGAAAAGATCAACCGCGAAAAAGGAATGCTGCCTCAGGGATATTTTTTGGAATGGAGTGGTCAATATGAAAACCTGATAAGAGGTCAGAAAAGCCTGCTGATCATCACACCTATTG
>CBIHLW010000554.1:0-1973 GCA_966210755.1 uncultured bacterium | reverse complement strand
ATGAAATCAAAAAGAGCCACTTCTTCATGTAGTATGATTGATAAATTAAAAAAAAGAATTAATCCGGTTTCAATCATATTGTGGGTGGACCGCGGCTTTCTGTATTCTTTAATAATGAAGCAATGTATTGTGGGGTAAGAACTGGTAACGGCTGAATGATAAATGGCGCAGCTGGATGAATTGATATGGATTTACCATAAATAAATGGCGCCGGAACAACAAGGTCATCGAAATCACAATCCGTTTCGTGCTGGTGCAAAACGTCCCTTCCATGGTCAACAGTACAACCGACTACCCGTTGCAAAAACAAGCAGCAACAAAAAAGCACTAAACTTTTGTATGGTCGTAAAACGCATCAAGGGCTAATAACATTCAAAAATAATAAACCAAACCAGGTTCTATCCCCTGAATTAAATTTATTGGCACCAGAATGCCCTCTGTTAACCCTCTCATAAGTAAAGTTGCCAGATCCTTAACATTCCTGTAAAAGTTTTTAACCATTCCTTTTTAATAAAAACTGCCGGTTACACATCTTATAATAAAGAATCGTGTGATTTGGCATTACCTGTCAACTTATGATCATGAAAAAGAAAATTTATATCTCCGCCTCGCTCGACCAGCCGGAATTGCTTAGGGATATGGTGGAAAAGCTGGCCTGCAAAAGATCAGATTTCCTATCCTCCCCTACTGGATTTGGTGACTGGCAAATGCTGGACACTTCCGGTATTGAGAAATATGTTAGCGGAACGGTTGATTTTTCCATTGGAAAAAAGGAGCAGATCAAAATGCCCTTCGTAACCTGTTTTCTATTCAGCTGTATAAGTGAAAAGAACCAGCCCTATAAATTGAACTGGTCCATGTCCTGCTCCTGAACTGCTTGTAAGCGGCATAAAACAAACTAAATAACATCAGATCCAAAAGTTAACAGGGTATGCCCATGATCCCAACACGGTTAACTACTCATAAAACAAAACGCCTGAACTTCATTTCAGGTGTTTTCCTTTCTAACGGTTTCCACCACTCTTTCCATCCCTGGAGCCTGCTTTAACTTTACCATGCCCTTCATCACGGTTAGGCGTACCTGATTTCGACCACCCTGGTCTGTAAGGTACCGGTTAATATAGCAGCTACGCTGTTCCGGTTCGGGATTTCATGCCAATTACAGGATTTTCGTTTCCCCCTTGACAATTGATGTAGGAATCATGTATAGTATAATCAATGCCTATATCAACCTTATTGTTCAGCTAAGATTTATCCCCAGACCACTATGGCATATAATTAATAGGTATCATGGAAGAAGGGCGTTGACGAAAGATTGGAAAACTTAAGTTGAGAATCAATATGCACAATAACTGGTTTTGTAACGCAATATTTTATTCGCTCGACGTAGAGAGTTTTTATGACTCCAACAATGATGGTATAGGCGACTTTAAAGGACTAAATTCAAAGCTTGATTATTTAGCGGACTTAGGCGTGAACTGTATCTGGCTGCTTCCCTTTTTTCCTTCCCCCAACAGGGATAACGGCTATGACGTTATGGATTATTATGACATAGATAAAAGGCTTGGCACTCCTGAAGATTTTACCCATTGCATAGAAAAGGCATCCGGTTTAGGAATAAGACTCATCATTGATCTTGTGGTTAACCACACTTCGGTTGAGCATCCCTGGTTCCTGCAGGCCCGGCAGGATCCCGGGTCAAAATACCGTGATTATTATATCTGGACTGATGAACCGCTGGCCTATGAAAAAGAACACCTGATGTTTACCGGCGAGGAAAATACCATGTGGACCTACGATGAGGTGGCAGGTCAATATTATTTACATCGTTTTTATAAGGAACAACCAGATCTGAATATTGCAAGTGAAGCCGTTCAAAAGGAAATCCTGAAGATCATACAATTCTGGTTATCGCTGGGAGTAAGTGGATTTAGAATTGATGCAGCAGAGCGGTTGATAGAATCGTACGGGAT
>CBIHLW010000553.1:0-1978 GCA_966210755.1 uncultured bacterium | reverse complement strand
GGGCTTAATCACTTAAGAATGTCAAATTCATATCCATATATGTTATATGCTTAATGTAAACCAGTTGAATTTCTTATCCTCGCCCCTTTTTTACCGGTGTCTTAACTGGATGCCTGTAGAAATTGCGGTGTGTCTATAAGGCTTTAAATGGGCAAATACGGAAATGGAAGAATTGAATGGCCCGGGACCTTGATGCCGGAATCCTGTCAGCAGTTGGTTCCGCAGGCTTCCGGTAAAATAAATTAACGCTCGCGTGTATTGCCATATTGGCATGGGGCAGGATCAATCATCCATGTCGGCGGTTGGAATTGAGCGAGGCGATGGGCCTGTTGCATGAAATCAAATCAATCAAAATCCTTGAGATAAAATGGAACACAGAATATAGCTTCGGATGTTTGGAGGAGTCAGTCAATTTATGCACCCTTTAAAGATGGACCTGGTAATCTGATTCATTGGAAGATTGGTATGAAGCAGGTAATAAATTCAGATTACTGAACGGAGCAGATGTTGGTTGAACTTATTTCTACCGGATGATGCCTGGGAGGGAATCGGATGGCTTATCATCCTGGCTATCCCGGATTAAGGCAGTGATTTGCCGGGATCCGTCCAGGTTCAGAATTCCCGGATTAGCCTCACTGCTTGAAAACTAAAAAAGCCCTCATTAAGAGGGCTTCAGCATGATAGATCCGGTAATTATAAACGTATGACCCTTCTGGGGTTACGTATTTCTTTAATGGTTTCAATTTTCCTGCGCAGTTCTTCCGTAGACCTTCTCAATTCTTCCACTGAATGATCGGGTAGTGGATTTGCGGCCACTTCAGATTGAGCACATACCAGTTCATTAGCTTTTTCAAGTTGAACTAATATGGCCTGATAGCTTTTCTGGATGCTGTCGAGCTGGATAAAATTCAGTGCCATATCAAGGTTGGAATTGATCCGATCCAGGTTCATTTCATCATATTGCGCCTTCAGGTTTTGTTCCAGTTTCTTAAAATCCACGGTTTTTTCCAATTCTATCAGATACTCCTGTTTAGCCTTCACTTTTTCCTGCTCACTAAGTACATCAGCTATGCTTTTTTCAATTTCATTCCACTGCAAACCGCTGATCACCTTTCTGGTATTTTCCACGGTTGCCTTTACTTCTTCTTTTTCCTGCTTTGAAAGTGAGGCATCTATATCATCAAGGGCTACGAAAGAGAAAAAATGGCTGTTATTATCCAGCTTCTGAACTGTAAATGGAACCTCCGGTTCTTTATCAATACCTGAAAAAATATTACCTGCTCTTTTCTTTTGGTCTGAGGTAACCGAGGCTATAGCTTCTGTTTTTTCAGTTACAAATTCCTGGTCAGGTGATGCCTTGAACAAAGACCTTTCATTTTCATACAAACTAAAAGGAGAGGACACGGAGGAAAAGGCCAATAGATCTGTATTATGTTTTTTAGTTTCCTTTATGATCAGTACCGAGTTAAAGATCACAATGCAGATCAGAGCAGCCAGCATGCCTCCGAGCTGATTTTTGCGGAATCCTTTTTTCTTTTCCATACCTACAATTTTTTCTATTCTGCTCATCAGAAAGTTTTTACCAGCTGCTCCAAGCGCCAGGGCCTGCCGGTGAATGGAAAGTTTTTCAAGGGTAAGCAGGGCCGTAGCATAACTTACTTTATCGTATCCGTATTGTAATACCAGCTGATCGCAGCAATTTTCCCTTTCTTCTTCCATTGTTCGCATGAACATTTTTACAAATGGATTAAAATAGAGAATGGTATTGATAATGCTGATCATGAAATTAACCAGGTAATCATATCTCCTGATATGTGATAGTTCATGCAACAATATAGCTTCAACCTGCTGTGTGGTCAGGTTGTTCAAAGCAGCTACAGGCAACAGTATGATCGGTTTAAAATACCCAACGGTAAGGGGCGATCTAACCAGCCGTGATGCAAAAACAGACACTATTTATGTTATGCCCAGGTGAGAG
>CBIHLW010000552.1:0-1980 GCA_966210755.1 uncultured bacterium | reverse complement strand
GTATGGGATATAATTGGAGACCATACAGGTGCAGCAGATCCTTCACAAGGTAACCCGGCTGCCGATACGGTTGCCAACCCTGATGCAGGTTATATGCTTGTGATCAATGCGGCATATCGTATTGATTCCGCTTTCCAGCAAACCATTTCAGGCTTGTGTCCCAATACTTATTATGAGATCTCCGTCTGGATGAGAAATATCTGCTCCAGGTGTGGATGTGATTCAGCAGGACGTGGAACTGGAAGTGCAGGTTATATTCCCACTGCACCCAACGACTCTTCAGGTGTTTATCCAAACATATCTTTTAATGTTGATGGCATAGACCTTTATTCAACAGGAAACATCCTTTATACGGGTGAATGGATCAAAAAAGGCTTCACTTACCTTACCGGTCCTTCACAAACCAGTTTTACCTTAAAAATATTCAATAATGCGCCCGGGGGTGGTGGCAACGACTGGGCTCTTGATGATATTTCTGTTGCCACCTGCAGTCCTAACCTGGCCTTTACACCAAACAATACCCCCACTGTTTGTTCCGGAAATGTGGTTGATGTAGGCGCTTACATCCGATCGTACTTCGATAATTATATTTATTATAAATGGCAGAGAAGTACCGATAATGGATTCAGCTGGGCAGATGCCAGTGCAATAGGCACAGGATCGCCAGCCTGGAACGGATCGGCATGGGAATATTTCACGGCTTATCCTCCGTTTGTTGCCAACATGGCTGACAGCGGATTAAAATTCAGAGTTGTGGTAGGCAGTACCATATCCAATATCGCTGATCCCAATTGTGCATTTGCAGATATTTCATCAATTCTTACACTTAGTGTGATTGACTGCGGTGATGCCCTTACCACGGATATTATTTCCTTTTCAGCAAAAAAAGAAAATGGGATAATTAAACTTAACTGGACCACCAGCATGGAATCAACCGGGGTGAAATTCCGGATTGAAAAAAGTTTTGATGGACAAAATTTTACGGATGCAGCACTCCTGAATGGCTATAATACCCAAAGCGAGTTAAATAACTATACCTGGTCTGAAACAGCCGTAACAGGCAGGGCAGTGTATTACAGGATAAGGCTGATAAATAATGACAGGCAAAAAATTTCAAAGACGGTGAAGATCTCAGCAGAAAAAGAAATATTCAGTTTTGTAAATGTGCCTAATCCTTTCCAGCATACTTTATATGCCGAAATCAACTCGCACATTTCCCAGGTAGTGAACCTTCAGCTCATTGACCATTCGGGCAGGCTTGTAAAACAGCAGCAATTGACTATAGCAGAGGGTTATAACAAATTACAGATTGAAACAGCTTCGCTGCCGAAAGGATTATATACATTACAATTGCGCTCGCAGGGACTGATCATTAATAAAAGAGTGATAAAACACTGATCACATTACCTGTGATTTATCTGTAAGCTCCGTGCTGGTTGTAATTGTTTGCGTATTGGTTTCAGTTTCATGTTTACGGACCAGCCTTTTCTGAAATATAAGAAGGGTTATCACACCAATTGAAATGGAAGCATCAGCAATATTGAAGATCGGGCTGAAGAACTCAAACCTGTCTCCTCCAACAAAGGGCATCCAGGAAGGATAGGTTGATTCTATCATTGGAAAATAAAGCATGTCAACAACGTGCCCGTGAAGAAATCCCGCATAACCATTCCCGTTAAACATCTCGGCCACATTACCATTTTCACTGCTTTCGAATATCATTCCATAAAACATGCTGTCAATGAGATTACCAAGGGCACCAGCGTATATCAATGAAGCACAGATGATGAATCCTCTTGAATACTGTTGCTTTACTATCCGGCCAATATACCATGTACCGAATATTACTGCTGCCAGGCGGAATAAGGTCAGCAACATCTTACCCCATTCGCCGCCCCATTTCCATCCCCAGGCCATGCCTTCATTTTCTATAAAATACAATTGCGCCCAGGGGAGTCCGAACATATTGGTAACCGGACC
>CBIHLW010000551.1:0-1981 GCA_966210755.1 uncultured bacterium | reverse complement strand
GTTCCCATCCTGTGGTTTGCAGGTCTCCAAAGTTTCTTGCAGGTGCACTAACACCCAGAGTGCTAGGTACTGTTAAACCTGCAGTGATCATATCGCTGGTTGTGCGTCTATACCAGTCGAAAGTAACACCAAACTTATTGCTGAAGAAACGGGCATCTGCACCAATATCAAGTGTAGTAACCGTTTCCCATGTTAATGCTGGAGAAACCAGTCCGGGTGTTCCAACGGTAAGTTGATTATTACCACCGATAAGCCATCCTGATGAAGTGGAATTCATAGTGCTTAAGAACCTGTTGCCACCAACTGCCTGGTTACCAATTGAACCCCATGATCCTCTTATCTTAAGGAAGGAAAGGACTGAACTAACAGATTGCATAAAATCTTCTTCAGAAATTACATAACCAACAGAAGCAGATGGGAAGAAAGCCCACTGGTCGCTTGCAGGAAAACTGGATGAACCATCATACCTGCCATTTACTTCAAGCAGGAATTTGTTTTTAAATGCATAGTTGATCCTTCCAAAGTAACCCAGTGTAGCCCAATGTCCGGCACTACTGCCTACAAACTGATCTCCTGTTGCCAGGTTTGGCTGACCCATATCAGGATTCAGCAGGCTTCTTCTTTCAGAGCGTTGCGATCCATACTGGAATTCTTCAACATCTGTACCTGCAATGAATTTTAAATCATGATCACCAAGGTCCTTGTTATAGGTGGCAAACGCTTTTACAGTATTTCTTTCTGTCCAGTCAGACATAAGAATTGCCCTGTCATAAGTAGCACTTGTATAAGCTCTGTTTATAAGTTGTCCACCCCAGAAATCAATGGCTGTAACTGTGCCACCGGTCTGGTGTTCACGTCCATTATTCCCGGCAAAAGTATAATCGGCATCAATGGTTAACCCTCTTGCAATTTTAAATGTACCTCCCACCTGAATACGACCGAAATTGTCTGTGATAGGAGTCATCTTGGCTTGCTGTACTTCGGTTAAAGCACTTCTGAATGGATTGCCCTGATAGGTACCATAAGGATAGTAAGCCTGCCACCTGGTTAAGTAATACCATGGATCGTATGTTTCACTTGAGAAATAATAAGGTCTTGTTCTTGTTGCACGGGAAAGTATAATTTTAGTACGTGCATCAAGCCACGGTGTAACACTTGAAGTAACGCCAAGGTTAACATTGAATCTTTCAAACTGATCCGGGTTTGTTTTCAAAACACCTTTTTGATCCAGATATCCCAATCCAAGTGTATAACCTGTTTTAGCATTGCTACCACTTAAGGTCAGATTGTGGTTTTGTTGCGGAGCCCAGTCTCTCAGGTGTTGTTCCATCGGGTCCCAGGTGCGGTAGAAAAATAATTGTCCGCCCCTGATCTCGAAATCGCGGCCTTCCACCATTTCATCACCCAGGTCCTGACCACCGTATTGCTGTTGCCATTCACGCATTTTCTGAATTGCGATCTGATCTACAGTCATACCCAGTGCAGTAAAACCGGATACGTTAGGATTGGCACGCCTATAGGCAACCAATGCCATTTCTGCACCTTCAGCACCCGGCGCAACAACAGGCATGGTAGTGGGCTGACTGAATGCGAAATTATTATTGTAAGAGATCTGGCTTCTTTCTGCTCCTTTTTTACCTGACTTGGTTGTAATTAATATAACCCCCCATGCACCTCTTGTTCCATAAATTGAGGCGGAGGCTGCATCCTTTAATATTGAAATAGATTCAATATCATTCGGATCAACCATGCGAAGGTCAGGAAGTTCCACGTTGTCAACAAGGATCAGTGGACGAGCACCTGGCCCATTGAGTGAACCAGTAATACCTCTAAGGGTTATTGCTGCATTCACACCAATATCACCACTTGCAGTGGTAATAGTTAAACCTGGTACAGCGCCTTGTAAGGCCCTGCCTACGTCAGTGATGGGTCTTGATGCCAGTTGATCGTTTACATTTACCGTGGATACAGCACCTGTAAG
>CBIHLW010000550.1:0-1991 GCA_966210755.1 uncultured bacterium | reverse complement strand
CAGGATATCCGTTTGCTGTTTGATCAGATTGAAAACAGAATCATTTGCAACCCTTGCCCTTGCCATATTAGTGATTGGCTGAAAATTGAAACCAGGCTGCCATTTGGAATAACTGGCTTTCCCAATTTCATCATAAGGCATGGCATTGGGATTATGTTTTTCCCTGAACTGCAGGTATTCGTAATAATCCGGGATCACTACATCGGGCACCACACCTTTTTGTTGTGTAGAACCACCACTGACCCTGTAAAATTTCTGCAAAGTGAGTTTTAATGAACCCAGCTCAGAATTGGCTGACATGAAGTTAGAGGAAGGATCCAGTCCGAAACTGCGTTGCACGGTACCTTTTCCGTAAGTGCTGGTGCTTCCAATTACAATACCACGTCCATAATCCTGGATGGCTGCTGCAAAAATCTCAGATGCCGATGCGCTGAATTCATTTACCATTACAGCAAGTGGACCTTCATAAAGAACGCCCCCATCCCTGTCTTTCATTACTTCGGGCTGGCGGCCCCTGTCTTTTACCTGTACTATCGGGCCCTGGTCAATAAATAAACCTGCTATCTGGATCACATCATATAAAGAACCTCCGCCATTATTCCTGAGATCAATCACGATACCGTCAACATTTTCAGCTTTCAATTTTTTTACTTCTTTTTCCACATCAATGGAACTGCGGTGCGGATCGGAAGGGTCTTCAAAATTGGCGTAAAATTCCGGGAGGTATATATAACCAATACGGGAAGTGCCTTCATTGATCACCGCACTTCTCACGAATGTTTCATCCTGCACAATCTTGTCGCGGGTCAATGTCAATGGCTTCAGGCTGCCATCTTTTTTTCTAAGCGTCAGCGTTACATCAGTTCCTTTTTTACCACGAATGATCTTAACGGCATCCTCAACACTATAACCGGTAAGGTCTACTGCTGAGTCCATACCCTGTGCAACCTTTACAATCACATCTCCTACTTCTACCTGCTCGGATTTCTGGGCAGGACCTCCAGGTAATACGCTGGCTATTTTAATATTGCCTTCATCATATGTAAGCTGTGCACCGATACCATAAAATGAACCACTGAGCTGTTCATCAAAATATCTTTTATCAACCGGAGGCATGAATTCGGTATAAGGATCCATCATGGAAGTGATGGTATTCACATATTTACTGAACTTATCATCATCAGTAAAGTTGAGACGGTATCTTTCAAATATCCTGTCCATTCCTATCCTTACTTTTTCACGGGCTTCTTTTTCAAGTTCCGCATCGGTTTTAACCACAAAACCTTCTTTGCCTTTATTACTTTCCTTTGCTTCAATCAATTCCACATAGCGTTGCAGGGTAAGGTATTTCAGGTATTTGCGCCAGTTATTTTTGCGTTCTGCTTCACTGGATGCAAAATCTTTTTTATCCGAATTGGTGGTCATAGATTCCTTAACGGTAAAGTCAAAGGGTTTTTCCAGGATCTCTTTATAGAGAAGGGAAGCTTCTTCGGCTCTTTTATGAAATATTTTACCTACTTCATAAAAAAACTCAACCGGAGCGCCTTTGATCTCATCATCGAGCCTTGTAGAATATTTTTTAAGTGATTCCAGGTCAGACTGAAGGAAGAGGTTCTTTTCCGGATCCATTTCTTCAAAATACTTTGCGTACACTTTTTTGGAAAACTCGTCATTGATATCCTTTGGGTTGTAATGGCCCTGGATCAAAATTTCTCCAACAATCTGGAGGATCTTTTCATACTTGGATGGTGGATTGGTATTGGATGTTCCCATGGTCTGGAATCCTATAAAGATCCCGGCCACCAACATCGCAATCACTAAAGGAAGTCTCTTCATATTTGTAAGATATTTATATGCTTTGAGCATGTCTTTCAAATTTAGGCCAAAAAAAACGCTTTATGTAGTTTCTATCCCTTTTAACAAACGTTTTTGACAGGCGGAAAATAAATACTAATAAACGTTTCTGATTGTTAATATTAATGCTATAAAGA
>CBIHLW010000549.1:0-1993 GCA_966210755.1 uncultured bacterium | reverse complement strand
GGCCAATATGATTTTCCGTATACACGGTTATGGTATATTCTCCCCTGATGGGAGCTGCATCCGTACTTTTTAAATTTTTATCAGACATGTTCAATTCTTTATAAAATGCTATTTAAAAAAGTGCCCATTTTCAGGGAAGCGATCACTTCAACCTGATCTCACTCACACTGGTTCCGGCTTCCACCATAGGGAATACATTATTTTCCTTTCCAACCATTACTTCAAGTAAATAGGGTCCTTTATGTTCCAGCATTTTTTCAAGTGCCGGTTTGATCTCATTCCTTGATGAAATGCTGTTGCCTTCAATACGGTAGCCTTTGGCCACCTGCACATAATCCGGACTTTCAATTTCTACAAATGAATAACGTTTTTTGTGGAATAATTCCTGCCACTGGCGCACCATTCCAAGGAACCTGTTATTCAATAACAGGATCTTTATATTCACTCCCGTTTGCATAATGGTTCCAAGTTCCTGTATGGTCATCTGGATTCCTCCATCACCAATAACGGCAATGACCATGCGCTCCTGCGCTCCGTATTTGGCTCCGATAGCTGCAGGAAGGGCAAATCCCATAGTGCCTAGTCCGCCCGATGTGATATTACTTTTACTGAGATTGAATTTGGCATAGCGACAGGTAACCATCTGATGCTGTCCAACGTCTGTTACTATCACGGCATCTCCATTTGTTAAATGATTCAGTTCATTCACAACTTCACCCATGGTAAGCTCACCGGCAGATGGATGGAGTTCCTTATAAATGCAGGCATCAATTTCTTCCTGCTCAAGTAGTCTGAATTTTTGCAACCATTCCGTATGAGATCTTTCATCCAGCAGCTCTGTAAGTAATGGGAGTGTTTCCCTGCAATCACCCCAAACGGGTACCGTTGCTTTTACATTCTTATCTATTTCTGCGGGATCAATATCAAGATGAATGATCTTTGCCTGTTTTGCATATTTATCAAGCCTGCCGGTAACACGGTCATCGAAGCGCATACCCACTGCAATCAATACATCGCATTCGTTGGTCAGTACATTGGGCGCATAGTTGCCATGCATGCCCAGCATGCCAACATTCAAAGGATGATCTGATCTGAGTGCACTCAGTCCGAGTATGGTCCATGCGGCAGGCAGGCCGGCTTTTTCAATAAAATTTTTAAATTCAATTTCTGCCTTACCCAGTATCACTCCCTGTCCAAATACAACCAGCGGTTTTTTGGCAGCATTGATGATCTCCGCGGCCCGCTCGATATATTCTTTCCGTACAATGGGTTTGGGCCGGTAGCTTCTAATGAATTCGCATTTTTCATATCCTGCAAATTCAAATTTTTGGATCTGCGCATTTTTTGTAATGTCAATGAGTACTGGTCCCGGCCTTCCGCTCTTTGCAATAAAAAAAGCTTTGGCCAGTACTGATGGAATTTCACTGGCATCTGTTATCTGGTAATTCCATTTGGTTACCGGTGTGGTGATATTGACAATGTCCGTTTCCTGGAAGGCATCGGTACCTAACAAATGCGCGAACACCTGGCCTGTGATGCAAACCAGCGGGGTGGAATCAATCTGCGCATCAGCCAGTCCTGTTACAAGATTGGTGGCACCGGGACCGCTGGTAGCAAAAACAATTCCTGTTTTGCCGGAGGTTCTTGCATAACCCTGAGCTGCATGTATGGCGCCCTGCTCATGCCTCACCAATATATGTTCCAGTTGCTGACGGTAATCGTACAAGGCATCATAGATAGGCATGATGGCTCCACCGGGATAACCAAATATGGTCTCAACTCCTTCTTCCAGGAAGGCCTTCAATACGGCTTCTGATCCGCTGATCATTTCAGTTCTCGTCCGTAACGCATCCGTTTGCGGCTGTTGTAACGTGTTTTGCATATTTATATAGAATTCCTTTTCGGGCTTTTAATAAAGGTTGTTTCCATGATGACCTTCTCTCTTTTAATATTTCATCATCCACTTTCAAAATGATCCGGTTCAATGTAACAT
>CBIHLW010000548.1:0-1999 GCA_966210755.1 uncultured bacterium | reverse complement strand
CCCCTATGCTGGTTAGTATCAAAATGACCATAAACAGCTTTGAACTTTCCAGTGCTGCCGACCAGCTTCAGCTGGATAAAACAAATGACACACTCAATGAAATGGCCAAAAGGATGAGGGCTATTTCGTTCGACCTCATGCCCTCTTCATTAAAAAACAAGGGACTGGAAACAGCCATCAGGGACTTTGTAAATTCTGTAACCAATACCGATCTCAATATCAAGCTCTGGTTTTCAAATGAACAACTGCAGATCGATGATTATAAGATCATCCATATATACAGGATCATCAAAGAAATCATTCACAACACGCTTAAGCATGCCAGGGCAACGGAACTTGTGCTGGCCCTAAAAAAAGAAACAAATGAATTACATATTGCCTCCCAGGATAATGGAATTGGCTTTCATTATAACAGCAAACTAAGTGAAAGCACAGGCCTTGGCCTGCGCAGCCTGCAAAACCGGGTAAGCCTGATTAACGGTACCATCCGGATTGAATCAGAAAAAGGCAAAGGCACATCTTATCTTATACAAATCCCCGTATAGCATGAACGCATTTTATTCCCGCATAAAGGTTCTGATTGCCGACGACCATGAGATGGTAAGAGACGGGCTGCAGGTAATGGCAAAAAAGGCTGAGGAATTTGAGATCATAGGTGAAGCCAGGAATGGGGAAGAACTGGTAAAGCTCGCACGAAAGCTGAAACCGGATGTAATACTCACCGATGTAAAAATGCCACTGCTATCCGGAATTGAAGCTACCAGGATCATCAAAGCAGAATTACCACACATAGGCATTATAGCACTTTCTTCTTTTGATGAAGAAAGTCTGGTACTGGAAATGCTGAATGTGGGTGCCAAAGGTTACCTGCTTAAAAATGCAGGCAAAAAGGAGCTGACAGACGCAGTATTGAAAGTATACAGGGATGAACCCTATTATTGCCAGGAGATCAACCACAAACTGGCAAGGATCATCACGAAGGGTGGAAATTTCAATAAGGAGAAAAAGACCGACCAGTTATTCACTGAAAGAGAACTGGAAGTAATTCAATTGATGTGTGAAGGATGCTCAAGTAAACAAATCGCCGGTAAGATGGGGGTCAAAACCAGAACAGTTGAAAGGTACCGTGACTATATTATGGAAAAGCTGGGAGCCAACAATGCCATTTCAGTAGTAATGTATGCCGTTTCCAATGGTATCTATAAACCACCTACCCAAAAGATGTAATGCTGCCTTTTTTTAACAGGTTACTTACAAAGTCTTCGGTAGGATTTTCTACGCAATCTTCCACTATAAAACAATGACCTTCACGCCGGGTGTGCACCATACAATTAATCTGCCAGTTAATGAGTTTGAAAAAGTAAATTCCTTCGCATGCAATATTGATCATGTAAGAAGGGTCTGTAAGGATTTCTTTAATAAACCCGGAATATATTGATACGCTATCAAGGTATTTTGACGGTATCACGATAGAATTCCCCTGAGGGTCTTTAACTATGGTAAGTCCAGGGTTGCCGGTTTGCATAGATAATTATTGACCCTACATAGTTATTCAATTAATGAAATCGGCTGTCCTGTGAAAAATACAGTGTCAGCAGGGTAATATTACGCAGTCAATATTTTACACACCTACTTTAAATCTCGGTTTCCATCCTGTTAATGGTCTTGTTGGAATTGCATCCGGCCAAATTCCAGATGGGAAAGCACTGTTATTGGTGGTAAATGATAATGTATGGTTTAAGTGTGTGCTAAACACTTTGCAGCCTATATTCTTTTGAATGCAATTAAATACCGGTTCTCGGGATGTCTGGCATCATCTATTGCTGATACAACGAAGATTGGAAGATTGAATTTCTTTATACAATTGCTGCTACTATTTCTCCTGCTTCCATGATGTGGCAGTAGAACCAATACAATTACAAAATCCATAATGCATCACGCTTTAACCGTGAATTCCACATATAAATGATTTTTTTCCCTGACATAAGATTTTTTATAT
>CBIHLW010000547.1:0-2003 GCA_966210755.1 uncultured bacterium | reverse complement strand
GCGCACCCACGCCCGGAACCAGATAAAAATGCCGGGGTGTAATTTTCCGTATTTGAGAAAAAGCTTCTGCCTGAGTGGCGCCGATTACAAACATCAGGTTCTCTTCAGATCCCCAGGATGAAGTTTTTTCAAGTACGGTTTCATAAAGAAAACAGGATTCTTTCTTTTCAATATGAATTCCTTCCTCAAGTATGTCACTAACCTTAATATGCTTCTGCAATTCAAAATCTGCTGCACCGGGGTTTGAAGTAAGTCCAAGAACGATGGTCCACTTATTTTTATATTCAAGAAAAGGCCTCACACTGTCTTCGCCCATATATGGTGCTACCGTTAAGGCATCAAATCCAAGCGTATCAAAAAAAGCCCGGGCATATTGTGAAGAGGTATTTCCGATATCCCCTCTTTTGGCATCTGCAATGGTAAGATGTGTTTCAGGAATCAATTGCAATGTTTTTTCAAGGGCTTTCCACCCCTTAACACCCTCTGCTTCATAAAAAGCTGTATTGATCTTATATGCCACACAATGATCAAGCGTAGCGTCGATGATGCGTTTATTAAATTCAAGTATGGGATCAGGGTTTGATATTAAATGTTCAGGGATCTTTTTAATATCAGTATCCAGGCCAACGCATAAATAAGTTTTCTTTGAAAATATCTGTTCAGTTAACTGTTTTCTCGTCATTGCCAAAATTTTATGTCCTGCAGCTACAGGTCATTATTGATTTCAATTTTTTAGAGTCTGGAGTTTCTGCAAAATAATATTCTCAATTTCCCTGCTGTCCCATTCCGACTCAATTCCGGGCATTTGCATGATCTCCTGCATAATAGATTCCTGCTGCATGCTGTTTTTGAGTGCTTCGCTATACCTGATGTGAGGACTAAAAGTAACCTGGGAATAAGCAGGGATCCATTTATCGGGATAATTATCGTGCAATTTTCTTTCGATCTTCTTTTGTAAAAGGAATTTTGGATCAGCAGTTTTGGCCCGCATTTCTGTAAAATTATTTATGGCCATATCTGCTATGGCATCTGCATCAGGTTTGCGAAGCTCCTGGAAAGCATGTAATATCTTATCCCAGTCATCACCGTGTTTCTTCATCAGATTGTTTAACACACTGCAATCTTCAAATCCGGCATTCATACCCTGCCCAAAAAATGGAACTATGGCATGAGCAGCATCTCCAATCAAACAAAAATGGTCTTCTCTTACCCATGGAAAACACTTAACGGTTACCAGGGAGGATGCAGGATGATCAAAGAATTGCCTGGTAAGATCCGGTATCAAAGGCACCACATCGGGAAAGGTGGTAATGAAAAAATCATTTACCGCTTCTTCCGTGGTCAATTGTTCAAAAGACTCACCGCCTTCAAATGGGAAAAATAAAGTACCTGTAAAACTGCCATCAGTATTTGGCAATGCAATCAACATATAATCTTTACGGGGCCAGATGTGCAATGCATTTTTTTCCAGCAGGAAACTTCCGTTTTTTCCAGCCGGAATGCTTAATTCCTTATAGCCACAATCAATGTAATATTGGTTATACTCAAATTTCGTGTGTTGAAGCATGTGAGACAATCGGGAAGATGAATAAGCGCCATCCGCTCCGAAAAGAAGGTCGAATTTCGTTATTTGAGGTTCAGAATTGGTTTCCAGATTCAATTCCTGCTTTTCCCAGTTGATGCCTGTAAGCCTGTGGTTAAATTGAATGGTAACACCATTTTGTTCTGCAAGGTCCATGAGCTTACAATTCAGATCCCTTCTTGAAACAGAATTGATAAACTGTCCTTCCTTGCCATAGGGTTGAAAGGCCTGCGTTCCATCACTGTTATGGATATGCCTTCCATGCATGGGGATGGAAATGCCTAATATTTCATCAGCAATTCCTACTTCTTTCAAAGCATTAATTCCACGGTCGCTGAGTGCAAGATTAATAGACCTTCCGGCTTCCACTTTTTCCTTCCGCATATCTCCTCTTCTTTCAAACATGGTTACACTGTAACCC
>CBIHLW010000546.1:0-2006 GCA_966210755.1 uncultured bacterium | reverse complement strand
GTTTAGGACTTAAGGCAGTTGAGATCCCTACCGACCCGGTGGAGGGTATAGATCTGCATTTCCTTGAAAAGGCTATCAGGAAATTCGGAATCAGGGCCTGTATGTTTGTTCCAAATTTTAATAACCCTCTTGGTTCCTGCATGCCGGATCAAAAGAAAAAAGATCTGGTTGCGCTGATATCCCGGTATGAATTGCCTTTGATTGAAGATGATATTTATGGCGAATTATATTTTGGAAAACACCGGCCCAGAACCTGTAAGAGTTTTGATACAGATGGCTGGGTGCTTCACTGTTCTTCCCTTTCAAAATCGCTTGCCCCTGGTTACAGAATAGGGTGGTGCATTCCCGGAAGATTTGCAGCACGAGTAAAGAATTTGAAACTGATGCATACCATCACAGGTCCAACGCTTACTCAGGTAGCCATGGCTCATTTTCTGAGTATAGGAAGGTATGAACATCATCTTAAAAAATTACGATCAACCCTCCATACCCAATATATGCGGTATGTACAGGGGATCATTGATTATTTTCCGCCGGCAATCCGTTTGAGCCGGCCCGGTGGCGGTTTTGTTCTTTGGGTTGAAATGCCCGGGGGAGTAAATGCTTTTAATTTATACCAGGAAGCCATGAAGTATGGGATTTCAATTGCGCCTGGTCAAATTTTTTCAGCAAGCGGGGAATATCGAAATTGTTTTCGCCTGTCCTATGGCCTTGCCTGGGATGATAGTATTGAATATGGACTCAAAATGCTGGGTACACTGGTAAAAAAACAAATTAAATAACGAGGTCCTGCGCCCTGTTCTTTAATACTTCTTTAGCCATGATCGGCTCAGGTTCCGGTAACATACCATATTCAACCTCCAAAACAGGGGTTTAAACGATTAAAGGGTCATTTATTTCGCTAATTGCTCTCTCTTTGCCAAACCCGGAATTTTTGACCAGATGAAAGCACTACCTGTAATTTCTTCATATCCATCCAACTCTTTTAGTGATCCCCTTGAAAGAGCGCTGTATATATTACAGGATGCCATCATTATCATCAACAGGAAAAAAGTAGTAACCTACATCAATAAGTCCGCTTCAGAGGCGGTTTACAAACAACTCGGTCGTGAATTAAATGTTGGTGCGCATTACATGGATTATGTGCATCCGCAGCGGAGGGAATTAAATGAAGAATATATAGAGCAGGCATTAGGAAATAAAACATCTTTTACCACCATAAACTATCCCCAGATTGGTGAAGATACCTGGTACCAGCTGGAGTTTCATCCCATGCCTGACGATACGGGGCTGGTTACCCATGTATGTGTACGTGGAAAAAATATTACCAAACAGATCTTATTAGAAAGGGAACTGGAAAGTGAAAGAGAAAAAAATAAGATAATGCTCATCAAAGCTACGCTGGATGCGCAGGAAAAACAGCGTACAGAGATTGGTCGTGAATTACATGATAATGTGAACCAGGTACTCACTACCGTTAAGCTTTACAATGAACTCTGTCTTACAGAAGAATATACCAATAAACACTTACTGCTTCGTTCTGTTCAACAGGTAAATTATTGTATTGAAACATTAAGGAGTTTATCAAAAACGTTGAGCAGCCCAAGTATTGAGGAAGCAGATCCCAAAGAATCTATTAAGGAACTTGTTGATGAGATCAATGCAACCAGGAAAGTGGATGCCCATTATTTTACTTATGGGGTTCAGCGTGAAAGAATTAGTCAGGACCTGCTTACCGCCTTATACAGGATTGCACAGGAACAACTCACCAATGTATTAAAATATGCTAAAGCATCCAGGGTGGATGTTATGCTGGTTGCAACGTCCTCAAGCATCGCTCTTAAGATTCAGGATGATGGCCAGGGCTTTAACCAGGAAGAAAAAAGAAAGGGCGTTGGCATTACCAATATGATCAGCCGTGCAGAAACACTGGGAGGCCACATTGATATTGCTTCCCAGCCAGGCAAGGGTTGTTCATTGATGGTTGAATTTCCACTGAACTGATC
>CBIHLW010000545.1:0-2017 GCA_966210755.1 uncultured bacterium | reverse complement strand
ATTAATTATATTATAACTTAGTAGTACCAACGAACTTCAATCCCCTCTGGATACCACCACAATTCAACCCCCTGGATCTGCTTTTTGCAAGCAAATGGATGTCTGAGCTATTCAATTCTGTTAACTACTGTTATACAATTCAATGACGAATGCTGAGATAATATATGAAAAAGAAATTCTTTTGCAGCTTTCGAATGGTTGTGAGGATGCTTTTGAAAAGATCTATTATCATTATAGCCCGGCATTGTATTGTAAACTGATGAAGGTGTTGAAATCAGAATCACTGGTGAAAGAACTGATGCAGGATATATTTCTGGTGATCTGGAAAAACCGGCAATCCATTGATGTCAGCAAATCATTCCGTTCCTATATATTCTGCATAGCGGAAAACAAGGCCTGTGATTATTTCCGCAAGTCTATAAGGGATCAGAAATTGCACGGACAGATAAAATCAAACTGTCAGCAATGTGAAGGTGTGGAATCGGAGATCATCAGAAAGGAAAATTCGCGAACACTTCACCAGGCTATTGATCTGCTTCCACCAAAAAGAAAACAGGTGTTCATGCTTTGCAAGGTGCAGGGCAAATCTTATGATGAAGTGAGTCATCAGCTTGGCATCTCCTCATCTACCATCAGCGATCATATTGTTAAGGCAAATAGTTTTTTAAAGCAGCATCTTTCCCGTATGGATCAATAGAACGCCTCTGACGGATTTAGTCTCCCTTCAATTTCTTCCTGATATCGCTGAAAATCCCATCCAGCGAAGGATTGCTTTCCTGTTGGATATTGTCTGGTGATTCCAGTTCTTTTCTGATCAATTCTTTCAGGATAGCCTCATTTTCTCCGGCACTAAAATAGGCTGCCAGCAAAGCTGTTTCAACAGAGGTAGACTGGTTATTAAGGTATTTATGAAAAATCTTTTCTATTTGCTTGCGTTTGTTCAACTGAATTCTGAATTTTCTGGAATATCTGTTATGCCGGTTTTGAAGAGGTCAAAATACAAATAAGATTTACATCTTCATAGAACACCCTTAAATGTAAGCGGTGAAATCATTAAATGCGGGTTACTTCCCGGCCGGATGCCCAGTGATAAAGGATATGGATCCGGCCCGGCCCTGATTACAACTGGTGCAAAACAAACCACACAAAATTCCATTTTCGCCCAAATGGTGATCCGGTGCAGAAAACGGATTTTATCCATCCCAAAGAATAAACCTATTACGAACGGTAGAAAGATTTACTCTGTTCTCTATTCCATTTAGCAGATTGCAGCATCCATTGTTGAAAGCCGGAAGATCCTGCCGTCAGTATGGTTGTTTATATTCTGCTTGTGCTTTTATATAATTGAATCGAAAGATTTTATGCAATACAACATAGCCGGTTACTTCAGTATTTCTGTCCTTTCAGAAAATGTTTTTAATTGAAAGCAGAGGAAAATCCTTTTCCGGACGTATTAGTTAACGAATGGATTTGCTTTTACCGGGCTAATGCTTATTGCTGCAGACTCCCTTTTTTGAATTGATATCTTACTCAAACTAAAATAATGATTGATAAGGCACTCGCTTTACTCCGGGATGAGCTTGACAATTATATTGACCTGTCAATTGGTTCAGCAGAGGTGGTGATCGATAATATTGGCCTGCTGGAAACATCCGGGTCTGATACGCTTACCAAGCGCATAGTGATAACGCTGGTTAACGTTGAAGAAGAAAGTACACTTAAAAATAATACGCCTCTTAGAAAAGGATATAACACCAGTGCCATTTATGAAAACCCGCCTGTATTCCTCAATTTATATGTATTGATCTCCTGTAATTATTCGGGTGATGATTATGTGCATGCACTGGAAAGGCTTTCTGCCATTGTAAAATTCTTCCAGTCAAGGAATTCCTTTTCATTCAGTTCCGTATCGGGTGGATTATTACCAGCAGAACCTGATCTGATTGACCTGAGATTTACCATGGAATTATATACCCTCACATTCGAACAGATCAATCATTTGTGGGGATCTCTGGGA
>CBIHLW010000544.1:0-2027 GCA_966210755.1 uncultured bacterium | reverse complement strand
ACTCACCCTTCCGTCCACTTCAACAATTCATCTGCTATCTTACGGTCATTACTCAGTCGCGGCACTTTATTTTGTCCACCCAGTTTGCCAATGGATTTCATATAATCAATGAAACCATTTTTTTTCACCCTTCTTAATTTCAATGGCTGGAGTATATGTCCGCTGATCAGATCATCATAATAAATATTCAGTTCACGCATGCCCTGATTTAATTTCTCCGCGAACCGGTCCAGATCCTGTGGCGCTCTTTCAAATTCCACGAACCATTCATGGTAGCTGTTGCCTTCTCCCTGTTGTATCATGGGTGCAACCGTGAACTCGGTGATCTGTGCACCTTCTTCCTGTGCCGTCTTTAATAAACTGTTCTCCACTTCCTCCCCTATTACATGTTCACCAAAAGCAGAAATAAAATGTTTGGTTCTGCCGGTTACCACTAAACGGTATGGATTGGTACTGATAAATTTCACCGTATCGCCAATATTATAACTCCAAAGGCCCGCATTATTATTGATGATAAGTGCGTAATTCTCTCCCACCTTTACTTCATGCAGGGAAAGCCTTGTTGGATTTTCATTGAAGATCTCCCCTGCCGGAACAAATTCAAAAAAGATACCGCTGTTGGTATTCAGCAGGAGGCCTTCTTCGGTCTGCGTATCCTGAAAAGCAAAAAAACCTTCGGAGGCGGGAAAGGTCTCTATATCATGAATGGTCTTCCCGATGCTGTCAAAAAGCCTGTCCCGGTAGGGCTCAAAGTTTACGCCTCCATGAACCATCACTGAGAAATTGGGAAAGAGGTCTTTGATCTTTTTCCCACTCTTTTCCATTAAGCGGTCAAAATACATTTGCACCCATGGTGGAATGCCAGATATCAGGGTCATGTCCTGACTGATGGTTTCTTCAACGATCTTATCCAGCTTGGTTTCCCAGTCGTCTATACAATTGGTTTCATAACTGGGCAGCTGGTTACTCCTTAAGTATTTTGGAATATGATGATTCACGATCCCGCTTAATCTTCCTGTTGGAACACCTCCAATTCTTTCAAGCTCGGGCGATCCGGACAAAAAGATGAGTTTACCATCTGCAAAGCGGGTATTCCCCGTTTCGGCCATATAACAAAGGAGTGCATTTCTCGCACTGTTGATATGGTTGGGAATAGATTCCTTGGTGATGGGAATGTACTTCACTCCGCTGGTGGTTCCGGAGGTTTTTGCAAAATAGATGGGCATACCCTTCCAGAGTATATTATGTTTTCCCTCCTTCACCTTTTCTATATATGGCTTAAAGGCTTCATAGTCCCTGATAGGAACGGCCTTCCGGAATTCATCGTAACTGTTTACCTGGTCAAACCTGTGCTCCTTTCCAAATTCGGTGGTGCGGCCCACTTTGATCAGTTCTTTCAGGATCTTATCCTGGTCCTGAAGGGCCGTTCCCATTCCTTTTCTGGTACGGGCATATATATAGGAAGCAAATGGTTTTGCTAAAAATGACTTGAATTTCATGGCAAGAGGGCGAAGCTACGTGAGTTTTTTTAAACTGCGGAGGGAGGGCAGATAGCCATTTAAAGTTCAAAGTTCAAAGTCCGTAGCGTCTTTAATCTATGAATATCAGCCCAACACCTGTGTTTTTAGGCCAGAATGCAGATAGTTGATTGCCGCACTTTGAACTTTGAACTTTGAACCTGGAACTAAACGCCACCCTTTAACTTTGTTAAATTCCTCCTTTCTGCCGGGAACACTAAGATTTTTAGAGCGCATCTCTTTTTAGATTCCCTATAATCCCTTAGTTTTGCCAACCTAATTTTTGAACCGTTATGTTCGCAGTAGTAAAAATAGCCGGAAAGCAATTCAAGGTTGAAAAAGACCAGACTTTATATGTTCCTAAAGTTGGTGGCAATGCCGGCGACAAGTTGGAATTCTCAGATGTGATCTTTACCGATAACAATGGTAACCTGAAATTTTCAAACTCAGGTTTGAAGATCCAGGCTGAGATCCTGGACCAGGTGAAGGGTGATAAAGTGATCGCTTATA
>CBIHLW010000543.1:0-2049 GCA_966210755.1 uncultured bacterium | reverse complement strand
CGGCACGCTGCGCGTCGCGCTCAACCTGTCGAACAACCTGCTGGTGAGCAGCGCTGTTGATGGCAACACTTATTATGTAGTGAATCCTCTGAACTGGTCAGCATCGCCCTACAAAACAGTTAATGGGATTTACAGAAGTTCAGACCTGGCCAACAGCAACTTTCTGTCCGAGCCTAAAAAAGATCCTGTAATAGTTGCTTCTCCTGTTGCCCTGCCTGACGTTAAAAAAGCTCCTGATATGGCTGCAGGCGTATTCAATAACCAGATCGCAGTTTATCCTAATCCGGTTACTTCAGACATAATCACCATTCAGTTTAAAAAAGTTCCTCATGGCAATTATGTACTGGAGCTTAACGATGTTTTAGGACGAAGTGTAAGTCAGAAAAGAATTACGATCAATAATGAAAACCAGGTGCAGGTGATTGCGCTTGATAAAACAAATGCCAAAGGAATTTATCTGATCAAGGTCTTTGATGGCAAAACAGAATCTGTGTTCACACAAAAAGTTGTGGTTCAGTAACAACCTGAATCATCTGACGAAAACGCTGGCCCGTAAGCCGGCGTTTTTTCTTATCGCTCATCTTTCCAAACCACTCCAATCTCCTTAGCAGTTGCCATAAAATCTTCACATTTCATATCGCCCTTACCCGTATAACCCCCGGTAGGTGCGCATATGTAATTGCAATGCTCATCATACACCACATTGTACTGGTCGCAGCATTGACTTGAAAAATAAAAAACCCTTTTACCCTGGTATTCATATTCCCGCACAACGGCAGGCGGATTCCATTTGGGTTCTTTTTTTATCTGGTTGATTTTTTCTTGAATACATTCGGGGATATTTCCGGGAGCATCTTTCCTGCATTTCTGGGAAGCAATGGTCAGGAAGATAATTAGGGTGAATAAAATTGATTTCATAAGCCTTGATTAGGACGAATATCTTTGTATATAGCAAAAACAATACCTTTTGGATAAGAGTAATTTCGTAGACCAGATCAGGGTTTTCTGTAAAAGCGGACACGGCGGTGCAGGCATCAAACACTTCCGCAGGGATAAACTTACTGCTATGGGTGGACCTGATGGAGGAGACGGTGGCAGGGGCGGACATATCATTTTAAGAGGAAACCGCAACCTCTGGACACTGTTACACCTGAGATATCATAAGAATGTAATTGCAGAAAATGGTGAAAAGGGGAGTGATAATAACAGGACGGGCAGGTTTGGTAAGGATGTGATACTGGAGGTACCGCTGGGAACCATTGCCAGGGATGAAGAAACCGGTGAGAAGGAAATTGAAATTCTCCATGATGGTGAAGAACGCATATGGCTACCGGGAGGCAAGGGTGGTTTGGGAAATACCAATTTCAAAACACCAACCAACCAGGCGCCTGAGCATGCTCAACCTGGATTACCCGGAGTAGAAGGATGGAAAATTCTTGAATTAAAGGTTCTCGCCGACGTAGGACTGGTAGGTTTCCCCAATGCCGGGAAATCCACCCTGCTATCTGTGATCACGGCTGCAAAACCCAAGATCGCCGACTATGCATTCACTACGCTCACCCCTCAATTAGGAATGGTTGAATACCGCGATGCCAAAAGTTTCTGCATCGCAGATCTTCCCGGTATCATTGAAGGAGCGGCAGAAGGTAAAGGACTGGGACATCGTTTTCTTCGTCATATAGAACGCAATTCCATTCTTTTGTTTTTAATACCAGCTGATAGCAAAAATCATAAGCAGGAATTTGAGATACTTGTAAATGAACTGGAAGAATACAATCCCGAATTATTACACAAGCAATTCATTATAGCTATCAGTAAAGCTGATATGCTGGATGAAGAACTAACTGCGGACATCAGAAAAGAACTCCCTGAAAACATACCACACATTTTCATTTCTTCGGTAACCAATAAAAATATCCAGGAACTGAAAGATATTTTATGGAAGGCTTTGAACGAAGAGAAAAGCCTATAGCCAATGGCTTTAAAATCCTCCATGGGTTAAACAAATTCTGATAAGATCTATCAGGCAGAAATCCTCTGGTATGCTGC
>CBIHLW010000542.1:0-2071 GCA_966210755.1 uncultured bacterium | reverse complement strand
ATTTATAGATTACATGCAGGACAGGTACGCCAAAGGAATCGGCCTGGTTTATCAGGAATTTATCATGTGGGATTACCAGCCACCAAACGGAAGTGTAGCCACCGGTTATAAAACAGGATTTGGAGTGAAAAGATCCATGATAGATCATAATTGATTATATGAAAAGAAATCTTTTGTGCTTAAGCATCCTGCTTGTATTGAATCATCTGGCAGAAGCACAAACAAGATACATTGTTCAATTCCGGGATAAGGCTTCCAATCCTTTTTCTTTGAATGACCCTTCCGGCTTTTTATCGCAACAGGCCATTGACCGCAGAACAAAATATCAGATCGCCTTTGACAGCACTGACCTGCCGGTAACTCCGGCATATATTGACAGTATACAAAATTCAGGAGCAGTTACCCTGTTGAATATATCAAAATGGTTAAACTCAGTATCTATACTAACAACAGATGCTACCGCTATCAATAAGATCCGGTCTTTCCCCTTTGTGCTTTCTGCCTACAGCATTGCGGCAAAACAATCATTACCTGTTACCGGCAGGGAAAAATTTTCCATTGGAAAAGAGATAACGGTTAATTCATTAAAAGAAATGGATTTTTTTTCAAACCATTTCAACTATGGTTTTTCTCTCAACCAGGTAACCATACATAACGGACAGTTTCTTCATAACATTGGCCTGCATGGTCAGGGTATGACCATTGGAATGCTGGATGCCGGATTTCAGAATTACCTTAGCCTGAAGTCATTTGACAGTGCAAGAATAAATGGCCGGATACTGGGCGTATATGATTTTGTTGCAAAAGATAACAGTGTAAATGAAGATCATCCACATGGAATGCAATGCTTTTCAACTATTGCGGCTAACATTCCCGGTGAGTTTGTTGGAACAGCGCCCAAAGCGAATTTTTATCTTTTCAGAAGCGAAAATGCTTCCTCAGAATATCCCATAGAAGAACATAACTGGGTTTGCGCTGCCGAACGGCTGGATAGTGCAGGTGGCCTTGTGCTCTCCTCCTCTTTAGGATATAATAGTTTTGACGCGCCTTTTGAAAGCTTCAGTCACAGTTATAATGACATGAACGGAAATACTACTATGGCAGCAAAAGGAGCTGATCTTGCTGCAAAAAAAGGTATACTGGTAATCAATTCAGCTGGTAATGAAGGCGGGAACAGTTGGGGGAAGATCATTACACCGGCCGATGGCGATAGCGTTCTTGCTGTAGGGGCAGTAAATGCAGACAGTATAGCTGCCGGCTTTACCAGCCGCGGACCATCAGGCGACGGACAAATAAAACCTGATGTTGCGTCGCTTGGTGTAAATACTGTTGTTCAATTATCTAATAATGTTATTGGTAACAACAGCGGAACTTCTTTTGCCGCACCCAACCTGGCGGGCCTGGCAACCTGCTTATGGCAGGGCTTTCCCGAATTCAACAACATGAAGATCATTGATGCCATCAAAAGATCGGCAAACAATTATCATGCTCCGAATAACATTACAGGTTATGGCATTCCGGATATGAAAAAAGCTTTCATGGTACTGGTGAAAGACTATTCAATTGCAAATGGCACCTCTTCCAATTGTACCACCGTCTTAAACTGGGTTAGCAAAGACACGAGGAATATGAGATATGAAATTGAAAGAATGTTACCCGGCCAGACTGCTTATTTAAAAGATGGAGAAACCTATGGTACTGGAAATGTATTATCATCACATAACTACCAATTTTCAGATAACCTTGCTGACCTTCCTTCCGGAACAATAGTTTACAGGATACGGCAGGTAATTGATACCAATGCAGCCAGTTTCACCGCAGATTATATAGATACCATTCAGGTTTCTTCTTCCGTTAGTTGTGTTACCGCAGACCAGGTAACCCTGATGCCCAATCCTTCAATAGGGCCTTTAACCATTAAGGTCTCCACATTAACTGAAATCCCCAATCTTGTGATCAGGGTAACCAATGCTAACGGACAGCTGGTGGCTGAAATGAAAAGATCACATCCTGTGGGAACCAGTTTTTATGATTTCCCGGTCATTCACCTGTCCAGCGGTGTATATTATAT
>CBIHLW010000541.1:0-2090 GCA_966210755.1 uncultured bacterium | reverse complement strand
AACTTCGTATGATGCTGAACGTTATCAAACCATCTTTGGGAAAAATGAAGGATCAGTAGCAGCGCCTACGTCTGCCTTACATTTTACCCCGGAAGTGTTTACAAAGCTGGGCCAAAAAGGTATTGAGGTTGAAAACATCACGTTACATGTTGGTGCCGGTACCTTTAAGCCGGTGAAAACAGAAACCGTAGCGGACCATGTGATGCATGGTGAACCATTTTCCATTCAGCTGGAAAGCCTCAAAAAAATTGCTGCGTCCAGATATATTATTGCAGTAGGAACCACCACCCTGAGAACACTCGAAAGCCTGTATTGGATAGGCGTAAAATTTATTCATACAAAAAAAGAAGACTATCAGCTCAAACAGTGGGAAGTATATGAACTGGAAGAAAAATATCCCTCAATCGCTGCTCAGGAAGTTTTTGATTTCCTCATAAGATGGATGGAAAGAAATCAGGTAAATGAGATGCATTGCAACACCAGCCTGATCATAATGCCGGGATATCGTTTCAATATACCCCATGCCCTTATCACCAATTTTCATCAGCCTCAGTCCACCCTGCTGTTACTGGTAAGTGCTTTTATAGGAGAAGAATGGAAGCGAGTGTATCAGCATGCGCTTGAAAACAACTATCGTTTTTTAAGTTATGGTGACAGCAGTTTATTATGGAAAAAAGATTAATCTTTTTTTAGCGGGAGCTCAATTACAAAGCAGCTTCCTTTTCCGGGTGTACTGTCAGCTTTGATCTGACCATCATGGCCTTCAATTACGGTCTTTACATAACTCAGTCCGAGGCCAAACCCTTTTACATTATGAATATTGCCGGTATGCGCCCGGTAGAATTTTTCGAAGATCCTTTTCACTGTTTCGCGGGTCATACCTATACCATTGTCTTCAATCTTAATAATAAACTTTTTAGCGTTCGCTGAAGTAGACAATTTGATCAATGGAGGCACATTTTCTTTTGAATACTTAACCGCGTTATCCATAAGATTGTTGATCAGGTTTGACATGTGAACCTCATCGCCGTCTATCATATCATCCTGAGCGGCCAGATCCATTTCCAATGATCCCTGCTTTTCCTGCAACCTCAAAATAAAATTATCGGCAACATCGCTTATGATCTCATGAACATGAAGTGGTTTTTTATTCAGCTGAACCTCCTGGCGGTCCATCAGGGCCGATTTCAGAATGGTTTCCACCTGACGGTTCATCCGTTGATTCTCTTCTTTGATAATACCACTGAAATAACTGAGTTTCTCTACATCCTTTTGAACTTTTTCATTCTTTATTGCATCAACAGCAAGTGAGATGGTAGCTATCGGGGTTTTGAATTCATGCGTCATGTTATTTATGAAATCATTTTTGATCTCACTTAACTTTTTTTGGCGAAGCATGGTCCTTAATGTTAATCCAAATGCAGCGCAGATCACCAGGGTAAATAATATGGCAATGCCAATGGGAAGACGGAGACTCTTATATACAATATCAGTTACAGCCGGCACAACAATAATGATCCATTCATCAGCTGCAAGATTTTCAGCAGCGGATCCGCTCGGTGGCACAAGCGGAAAATAATTGGAATAATAATTTACGGTGTCTTCATACCAGGCAGCAAAATTAACTGACTGTCGTTCGGGTTGCATGATGGCATCACTCTTTTGTGCAACCAGTGCAAACTCAAATGGGATGTTCTCAATCTTATTTGCAATAAAAGCATCTTCAATTTTCTGATACAGTTCCTTTGATGTGAAACGCTGGCTTACATTATAAACACGGGAATATTCCAGTGAAAATTCACTGTCGGGAAATACTTTCGATGGCGAAGGTGGCGTTCCTTTGAACTGTGCCAGTTCCTCTCCCACCTGCCTTGTGATATCATGAACTTTTTGTTCAACCTGGTCTTTTCTCAGGAGAACCATATTACGGAGCCATTCTATTTGTATGTATATAATACCAAACAGGGAAAGCGTAATGAGTATCAGAATTATAGGAAAAATTCGTTTCACTTGAGCAATATGGTGGAAAAATTCGTTGTTTACAAAAATATTGAGCCATTTGGCAAAAACGATGGCATAAGATTGTTATG
>CBIHLW010000540.1:0-2095 GCA_966210755.1 uncultured bacterium | reverse complement strand
TCATTAGCCTGAATCAAAGCGATTTATTTACCCCAACCTACTGAATTTATCTGGCATTTTTATTAAGAAGCTGGATTTTTTTAAGCTATTCTTTTAGCAGCCTAATCTTCAAAAATATTTTTCCAATTATTTCTTTTCCTACCCAGGATGATTACTTTTAAGCCACCTTTCGACGCAGGGTGTTAATGATTGCTTCTTCAAAAAGCGTTATGCTGTGGCATGACGCTTTTTAATGCAATTTTGCATGACCTCACATGCAAAAAAAACTTATCATCAAACTATTGCCTTCAGAGGCTGCTGATCCATTAACCGTCAAACAGATGATCGCTTCTTCCTGTACTGTTGACCTTTCCAGCATTACAGGATATAATATAGTAAAGCAATCTATTGATGCACGTGGCCGCCAGGTGTGGTTTCAGCTTACCTTAAATGTTTTTATTGATGAACCCTGGCAGGAAACCGCCCTCCTCCCCTTATCATTACAGGATGTGCATCATGCTTCAAAAAAAGTGATCGTGATCGGAGCTGGTCCAGCTGGACTCTTTGCTGCGCTCCGCCTCATTCGCCATGGCATTCAACCCATCATCCTGGAAAGAGGAAAAGATGTAAGGTCCAGAAGAAGAGACCTGGCCGCCATTAATAAAGAAGGCCGCATGAATGCTGAAAGCAATTATTGTTTTGGCGAAGGTGGTGCAGGTACTTATAGTGATGGTAAATTGTATACCCGCAGTACCAAAAGAGGTGATGTGAACAGCATATTGAGTACCCTGGTTCATTTTGGTGCAGACCGCAGCATTCTTTCCGATGCCCATCCTCATATCGGCACCAACAAACTACCGCACATCATCACAGCCATGAGGGATAAGATAATTGAATGCGGAGGAAGGGTATTATTTGAAAAAAAACTTTCAGACTTTGATACCATAAAGAACAACATCAGCTATGTGATAACAGCTGATGGCGAAAAGATCCGTTCGGAAGCAGTGATACTGGCTACCGGCCATTCTGCAAGAGATATATTTGAATTAATGCACCATAAAAACCTGTTGATTGAAGCAAAACCTTTTGCGCTGGGTGTAAGAGTTGAACATCCGCAACAGCTTATCGATTCCATACAATACCATTGTCCTTCCCGTGGACAATACCTCCCCCCAGCCTCTTATAGTCTGGTGCAACAGGTAGAAGGCAAAGGCGTTTTTTCTTTTTGCATGTGTCCCGGTGGTATCATAGCTCCAGCTGCCACCAATGAAAATGAAGTGGTGGTGAATGGATGGTCGCCATCTAAAAGAAACAATCCTTTTGCCAACAGCGGAATAGTTGTAACGGTTGAAGAAAAGAACTGGGCTTCATTTGCAAAACATGGTGCGCTGGCTGCCATGTACATGCAAAGGTCTGTTGAGCAAAAAGCATTCAAAGAAGGCGGTGGAAAGCTGGTGGCGCCGGCTCAAAGACTTGTTGATTTTACAAATAATAAGGTTTCCTCTTCCCTTCCCGCCTGCAGCTATCTGCCAGGCATTCAATCTGCCGGCCTTTCAGGGGTATTACCCTCTTTCATCCACCGTTCACTGATGCAGGCATTTAAGGAATTCGATAAAAAGATGAAAGGTTACCTTACCAATGAAGCAGTAGTGGTGGCCACTGAATCAAGAACATCGTCTCCCGTGCGGATACCCAGAGATAAGGATGACCTCACGCATCCGCAGCTAAAAAATTTGTATCCATGTGGTGAAGGCGCAGGCTATGCCGGTGGCATTGTAAGTGCTGCCATGGATGGAGAAAGAGTGGCTGATATGATAGCCGTACAAAATAAATGAGGAAAGAAGCGGGATGGAAGACCAGTAATAGAAGGGAAGAACAATCCGCAAATGATTATTTCTGCCTTGAGAAAACATGAATCGCAGCATCTGTTTTCAACTCGTATACCTAAAATACAGGCTTCATATCCTTAAAACCCGCATTGGTCAGAATTTCTTATCAACCAATGATAAGAGCTTATTTTTAATCACTAAAATCAATCTGCATGGCACTTTTAGAGTTACAGCATCTTAAAAAATATTATGCAACCCAGAAAGCGGTCGATGATGTCAGCTTTTCG
>CBIHLW010000539.1:0-2102 GCA_966210755.1 uncultured bacterium | reverse complement strand
TCATAATCTAATTATTAAGAATCGTAAATATAAAAGAATAGTTGAATCTAAATAATGCAAAACTCCCGTCGAGCGGGAGTTTTTATTCAGATGGTAAGATAAGCTTACTGGTTGCTTTTCTTATTGAATTCCTGTTCTGCATCCTTTGCTTTTTTGAAGTCGAGTATC
Source organism: uncultured bacterium (assembly GCA_966210755.1). Lineage (GTDB taxonomy): Bacteria > Bacteroidota > Bacteroidia > Chitinophagales > Chitinophagaceae > Flavisolibacter. The sequence continues at coordinate 1,934 of CBIHLW010000539.1, read as the reverse complement.
ACCCCGTTTATACAGTACCTCAATCCAGTTGGAGGCGGACCATCATCAAAAACATGACCCAGATGAGCTTTACAACGGCCGCACATTACTTCCGTTCTTTTCATTCCATGCGTATTGTCCGGCGCATAAATAATACTTCCCTTGCTAATTGGCTGGTAAAAGCTTGGCCAGCCGCAGCCACTTTCAAATTTGGTATCGCTTACAAAAAGCGCATTCCCGCAGGCGGCGCAATAATAGGTGCCTTTATCTTTTAAAGTTTCGAAAGGACTGCTCCATGCCCGTTCAGTTCCTTTTTTTCTGGCAATGTAATAAACGTCCTCAGGAAGGATCTTTTTCCATTCTTCTTCACTAAGGTTCACTTTAGAAGTATCATCATTTGAATACACAGGATTATTCTTATTTGAGGTATCCATTGATTTATGATTTTGTGAATAAGTACAAAATTGCAGGCTAAGGGCCAAAGGCAGTAAAAACAATATTTGTTTCATCATACTAAAGGTACGAAGAGAGAAAGGGTTTGGATTCAAGGATATGTTAAGCTGTAGAGAGCCTGCCGGCAATAGCTATGGGCTACGGCCTGCCATCCCTTCACTCATTTTACCCTATATTTGTCACTTAAGGTTAGGAATTAATGTTCAATTTGATTTTGTTTGGCCCTCCCGGTGGTGGTAAGGGCACCCAATCTGAAAAAATAGTAGAGAAATAATGTCTGATACAATTATAAACAGGCAATCTGCTTCGCCAGGAAATTTCTGAAAAAACTCCTCTGGGGCTTGAAGCCAAAAATTTTATTGATAAAGGTCAGCTTGTGCCCGACGAAGTGGTGATCGGCATGATAGATTCGTGCCTTGAAAAAAATGCGGATGCCAAAGGTTTTCTTTTTGACGGCTTTCCACGCAACCTTGCCCAGGTGGAAGCCCTGGATAAATTACTGGATCTTCGTAAAAACAGGATCAACAAAGTAATAAAGCTTGATGTTCCCGACCAGGAATGCCTTAAAAGATTAATGAAAAGAGGTGAGACCTCCGGAAGATCTGATGACGCAAGTGAAGAGGTAAACAGGAAAAGGCTTGAGGTTTATCATTCCGAAACTGCTCCCTGCGCCGATTATTATCAAATGCAGGATAAACTGGTCGTCATTCATGGTGTTGGCACCATTGACGACATATTCACAAAAGTGACCACTGCCATTGAATCAGAATTAAGCGGAGAGCAAACTTTATCTGCCCAATAGTTATTAATCTTGCATTCTTAACCCTGGACCATGAATGCAGAAAAAGCAGATTTTCTTAGGAATCAGTTCATCCCCTTATTATTACAAATACCTTCTGATCTGCCACCTGTATGGGGTAAGATGACCTTACAGCAAATGATAGAACATTTTTCTGATACCATGCGAATTGCATCAGGAAAAACAGTGTTTACAGATATCATAACCCCGCCGGAACAATTGGATAAAATGAGGGATTTTATAATGAGTGAAAAACCATTCAGGGAAAATACCAGGAATCCACTTTTGTCTGAAGTACCCGCCCCTGTAAAAAATCCATCGGTTGATGAAGCCATTAAGGAATTACAGGAGGAGATCAGGTATTTTTTTTCTGTTTTCGAAAAAAACAACCTGCAGGTTACACGGAATCCTTTTTTTGGTGATCTTAATTATGAAGAAAATATTCATTTGCTTCATAAACATGCGTTGCACCATCTGAAACAATTTGGTGTTACACTTTAATCACGGCATGTTTTTCTGAAGGGAAACCCTGAAGAATGGGTGATTCTTTATTCACAAAATTTTTGAAGACAGAATTAATATGGCTCAACAAAATAAAAATATATCAACCCCGGGCGTTGCTTCCAACAGCCAGGCTATTAAACTTGAAAATTATATTTCAGGCAGCTGGGTTACCGGTGATGGTGAAGGCCAGGCGCTAAAT
>CBIHLW010000538.1:0-2106 GCA_966210755.1 uncultured bacterium | reverse complement strand
GAGTACTTTAAGAATGGCGATCCTTGCAGGGTGGCTAATGGCCTTGGCAAATTCTGCCAGCTCCTGTTCTTTTTTTCCAAACGCTTCTTTTTTGTGAAATGCCATAGTCTTTAATCTTATATCGCAAATATACGATTAAAGAATTCAGACATCCAAATATTATTTTAAAAATATTTTATCAGAGCTTTAAAAGTCTGTCAGCGGCGGCCTGCAGCGTTTCTTCTTTTTTAGCAAAACAAAATCGCAATACCTGATTATTTATTGGTTTCGAATAAAACGCAGATACCGGGATGGTAGCTACTCCAAATTCCGTGGTAAGTCTGGATGCGAATTCCATTTCGGGCTCATTGCTTATATTTTGATAGGAGTATACCTGGAAATAACTTCCATGTGTAGGCAGGGGCTGAAGTTTAGTCCGGGATAAAAGGTGCTGGAAATGATCTCTCTTTTTCTGCAGAAAGTTTCCGAGCATCAAATATTCCTCTTTTTTATGTAGATATTTTGATAGTGCAACCTGCTTTGGCGTATCGCATGTGAAACAATTGAACTGGTGGATCTTCCTGTATTCTTTCATCAGGTATTCCGATGAAATGCAATAGCCTGTTTTCCATCCGGTACAGTGATAAACTTTGCCAAATGAAAAACATACGAAACTTCTGTTCAGCAGGTCGGGGTATTTTAAAATGCTTTCATGTTCTTTCCCATCAAAGATCAGGTGTTCATATACTTCGTCGCTGATGATAATGATACCAGTATCCTTAACAATTGATCTTAATTGTTCAATATCGTTTTTGCTTAGCACACTACCCGTTGGGTTGTGCGGCGAATTGATCATGATGGCCCTGGTCTTGTCGGATAGTTTTGATTTTACTTCGTTCCAGTTAATTGAATAATCCGGAAAAGCTAACTGAATGGTAACGGCCTTTGCCCTGTTCATTTCAATGGCAGGAACATAACTATCATAGGCCGGTTCAAAAACAATGACCTCATCTCCGGGTTGAAGAATGGTGGTCAATGCGGTATATAAAGCATACGTTCCGCCTGGTGTTATGGTAATTTGACTTTCAGGATGAATATGACAACCATAAAGACCGGCAGCTTTTTCTGCAATGGCCTCCCTTAATGGGATATATCCATTCATATGCGTATACTGGTTATGTCCCTCTTTCATAGCTTCATTTACCAGGGCCACCAGTTCTTCGCTCATTGGGAAATCAGGAAAGCCCTGTCCAAGGTTGATGGCATTGTGCTGAACGGCAAGTGCGCTCATTACTGTAAAGATGGTAGTACCTGCATTGGGTAATTTTGAATGGATCTGTGGTTGCAAAACAAGTGATTTAAAGTAACGAAAATAAGAAGGCTTCTGTTTGAGATCGCAACTGAAGCAGGCTAACCAATGATTGCAGTTGCTTCTATTTCTATGAGGTAACCGGGTTCTATCAGGGCGCTTACTTCAACCATGGTATTGCATGGTTTAATGTCTTTGAAGAATTCACTGTGCGCCCTTCCATACTCCTGCCATCTTGAAATATCGGTTACGAACATTCGAACCCGCACAACATCTTTCATGGCCGCTCCTGCTCTTTTCAAAACGGCTTCAATTTTCTGGTAAATGAATTTCGTCTGGGCATATGCATCTTCAGCGCCTACAACCTTACCATCGTCATCCGAAGCCACGGTTCCTGTTACTTCTATGAGGTTACCAATTTTTACAGCACGGCTGTATCCCACTATGTCTTCCCATTTTGATCCTGAACTATAATTAATTCTGTCCAACATGTTTGAATGCTATATTTTCTGTTTTGATCAAAGATTCACAGTGAAAACGCAAGAGCACCTGCGCCAGTGTTATCACATCTTTCTGGCAATATTCTACTATGCGGTCAAGGTTGTTTTCTGTCCAGTACACCGAATTTACCATGCTGCCGTCAATATCATCCTTGGGCGAGGGAATGCCCAGAACCTTAGCCAGTAATTTTAAAGAAGTATAATTTTTGTAATCACCGAATTTCCAGAGTTCCATAGTATCAAGGTGGCGGACCTCCCATGGTTTTCGTCCTGCAATTTTTAGAATTTCAGGAATTTCAATTCCATTAATGATCATCC
>CBIHLW010000537.1:0-2110 GCA_966210755.1 uncultured bacterium | reverse complement strand
TGATATACATGTTTTCAATTCTTCCGCTGACACGGCTTGAGATGCTGGTCTGCTTTCTCTGGTCATAATTAATGACACCCTGAACCGGAGTTGAGAATATCCGCATTCCCCATTCAGGTATAAAGACAGGCAATTCATCTACCACCTGCTCGTTTGGTGATTCCAATAATGACATCAATGAACTATCCAGTGTTGGTTCATCCTGCATGGTTAAAGGCACCAGGTTCATTCCACAAATGGGACAACTGCCCGGTTCATCTCTCACGATCTGCGGATGCATGGGGCAGGTATATTTTTGAGCCCCTGCATGATCACGCACTCCGCTGTTTTCCCTGCAGCCGGCGAATAGCAGCATTACTGCAATCAGCAGACTACCTGTATAATTCCTTTTCATAATCGGCGATCATTTGATAATATCTTAATTTCTCATCCAGCAAATCAATTTGCATCATGTTAAGTGCTTCCCAGCTGTTTAATAATGCTGTTATGGAAACCCTGTTCTCCTGGTATAACAGATAGTCAGCATCAAATGCCTTCTGCAATGCAGGAATTACTTTGGATTCGATTACCTCCATACGTTTTTGCATGGATCTGATCTCACCCTGCATACCATTAAGTATTCCATGCACTTCCTGTAACATGGCGGATCTTTCTATTTCCATTGCCCGAATATCCAGTTCCATAGCCCTGATATCAGACTTATACATTCTGGAGGACCATGGTGCAATAGGAATAGTGACCATGCCCATTATGCTGAATCCTTTAGGCATCATGTTACCAAATGGAACCATGTGGTCAAACTGAACTTTGAAATCAGGCTTTTTCCGGGCCTGCATAGCTGAGATATTCAATTGCATGGAACGGAGATTTTCATTCATGGCGAATACATCACTTCTGGCGCGTGCGAGAAATGCAGTGTCACTTTGATAAGCAGGTACAAACACAACTTCATAGGAAGTGTCAATCAAAAATTCATTTGCATGGTCGCGGTTCATCAAACCACTTAAATAACCTTTTGCACCTGCAATCTCACCGAACTGCATTTGCATCATGGCCCTGTTATCTTGCACGGCAATCAACCAGGAATAATATTGCCTTCGTGCTTCCGATTTCATTTGGTTCAGGGCTACGGCACGATTGGCCAATGCCACATCTCCCTGCGATTCTATAAACCTGCGTGTTGCATTTTGTTTAGCCCTGTTTGGAATTTCCTGCTCCGCACGGAACATCAGCATACCCTTATCCCTGGCATCCATGATCTCCTGTCCGGGATAAGGCAATTGCCAGGTACCAATACCAACCATTGGAGGCATCCAGGCCGTTGCTGCATCAGCCTTGTATTTAAAACTTTCAGAACGCGGACCAAAGGATTGAAGTAAAAGATTATTACTGTCAATCTTTTGGAATACTTCAGGAAGTGATAATACTTCTTTGTTCTGTGCCATTGAACCCAAAGGCCATAGCAATAGTAAAGTGAAATATTTTTTAATGTTGCGCATCATAAACCTCCAGCTTTCCGTGTTTTTTTAATTCATATTCCTTGGTCATGAGAAATATCAAAGGTGTTACCAGAAGTATGTGGATAGAAGAGGTAAATACACCACCGATCATTGGCAATACTATTGGTTTCATTACATCAGTGCCTACTCCGGTTGACCATAACACGGGTATAAGTCCAAATAAGGAAACACATACCGTCATTAATTTTGGCCGCAGTCTTTTGGCGGCTCCCCTGATAACATATTCCTTTAGATCTTCTTTAGTTATTGTTTCATTTGAATTTCCTTTTTGCTGCACCAGTTGCTTTATGGCATCATTCAGGTAGATCACCATTACAATACCGGTTTCAACCGCTATTCCAAATAATGCAATAAATCCTACTGCAACCGCCACTGAAAGATTAACGCCCCAGAAATAAATTAGATAAGCCCCTCCTATTAATGCAAATGGAATTGTGATCAGGCTAAAAAAGGCTTCCCTGATGGAATGAAAAGCAAAATATAAAGAGCAGAAAATAATGACCAGCACAATAGGTGTTATGATCAGCAGGCTTTTTTGACCTCTTATCAGGTTTTCATATTGACCACTCCATTCCAAAAAATATCCCTGA
>CBIHLW010000536.1:0-2110 GCA_966210755.1 uncultured bacterium | reverse complement strand
AAATAGTTTTTCTTTTAGCGCAGGACGCCGCATCGACAGGCCTGCTTTTCAGAAGCTGAATCCTTTTTTATTTATTATAAATAAATATACCTACCAGGTAGGAAATCCTTTTTACCGGCCACAATACACATGGAATGTTGAAATGAGCCATATATTCAAAAACAGGCTGGTATCGGGTATAAGTTATAGCGTGACCAATGATTATTTTTCCCAGATATTCCCTGTGGACAGCAATGGAATTGTTTTATACACGGAAGGAAATCTTGAGAAACTTCAGAATTTTGGAATTTCTACCGCCCTCCAGATATCACCTACCCGGTGGTGGTCATTAAATTCAAGTGTGGTATTGTACCATAAAAAAATGAAGGGTTTTATAGACAAAGCCTATGAAGCCAGCATTACCCAGGTAAATCTGAGTCTGAATAACCAGTTTCGTTTCAATAAAGGTTGGGCTGCAGAATTATCCGGATCGTACAGCTCAAAAAGCCAGCACGATCTGCAGGAAATTGTTGACCCTGCAGGACAATTATCTATTGGCTTATCTAAAACCATATTAAAGAACAGGGGCAGTTTGCGTTTATCCGCAAGAGACATCTTTTATACGCAATGGATGAAAGGAAATACGTTATTTGTAAACGTGGATGAATATTTTAAACTTACAAGAGATACCCGCGTGCTAACCATTTCATTTGCTTACCGGTTTGGACAGCATTTTAAACCAGGCAAGCGTTCAGCCGGATCAGCAACCGAGGAAGTAGAAAGGGTTGGGAATGGATAAAACAAACCACATCGGTAATAGCCAACACCCGGCATGCATCTATTTTCTTATCGAAACTGTCTAACAATAAACACCCTTATGTTTGCATTGACCAAACTCCCGCGTTTCATGGAATATCTCTACCAGCATTATCAGAAATATTACAGTCTCTACAATGGTAGGTTAATAGAACTTTTTCCCTGTTCGGAAGCAACAGAAGATTCTCTTGCTATAGCAGATGATGATCAGTCAACCTATCAGGAAGATGATCAGATATATCAATTATGGACCACATTTGAAACTGATCCGGAAAATCAATCATCAAATCATTAATCCCAGCATTTAAATCAGGATGGCTTCCATTTATTGCTATTGCCTGATTATATCGCTCTTTTCAATCCTGAGGCCTCTGGAATTGCCCCACATACCCAAACCCGCATAAGGACTTTTTCCATTAGCACCGGATCTTAACCCTGTACTTCCCATAGTGCCCGGACTGCTTCCTGTTCCTACTGTTCCCATACCGGTTATAGTACCCGAAGAGGTTGTTGAACTTGGAAATACCCGCAGTTTTCCATGAGCATAACCATAAGCACCCTTTGGCATTCCAAGAATTTCGACATCCTTAATCTCCGGCTCAATTCCCTTTGCCCTTATATTTAGTGTATGTATTAACGGATCTGAAATGATAAAATTCACCTGAGGGCCCATAGCCGGGTTGCCCATCCTGGCCTCGTAAGCGGAAAAAGAATTGAGTGTGATAACCGCGCTATTACCTGACTGGTCAGAAGGTTTGAGTCCATACCCTTTTTTTACCCCTGATCTCTCTGTGTTTTTTTGTGCTCCGGCTGAATGTGCCAGCATGATAACCGTACACAAACATATCCATATCTTTTTCATAACAATAGTATATCTGATAACAGGTACAAACCTGCTGCCAGTTATAATATGGATCCGATGAGGTTGATGAAATTCCAGGGGATCATCTTAGATACAGACGACCTTTCTTCTCCTTACCAATCATCTCAAATTCAAGTTCCCTGATATATTGTAAAACCGGAAGGCTTACAATACCAGAACATTTTTCCAGTATTTCCTTCTTGGTCAATTCTTCACCCGGCTCAATGAACTGTTTCAATTCATTGTAATTAACATTGATCGCTGGTGAAAATTTATATTTCATGTAAACAATAATCTAGTTTTTCCACAAACTGATGGTACTTGTATTTTCTTTTTCCCAAACTAAAGAAGATGTTTGTCCAGGTTTAACTGAACGTACCAAAACTGCATTCTTTTGAATGACCTTTCTTCTTCTTTTTTCATTGTTATTATTACTACGCATTTCCATAATTC